>JAFRAF010000109.1 GCA_017405545.1 Oscillospiraceae bacterium
AGAGCAGACGCCCGCCGAGATCGTATACGTATTCCCCAACAACAAGAATATCATCATGGCGGCGGAGCAGTGCATACCTCTTACCGAGAAAAAGGTTGTGATCATTCCCACCCGCACCATACCCCAGAGCATAACCGCTCTTATCAACATGGATGCGAATATGGAGGAAGAAGATCTCACCCGCTGCTTCAACGAGGCGATCGAAACAGTCCACACCGGACTCATCACCCACGCCGCCAGGGATTCGGATTTCGACGGGAAGCATATCATTGAGGGGCAACTTCTTTCCCTGCTGGAGGGCAAGCTCCTCAGCAGCGGGGAGGATATGGAGCCTATAATAAAGGAACTGGCCGCATCCCTCGGCGAATTCGAACCCGAGCTTGTGACCCTGTACTACGGCGACGAGATAAGCGCAGAGCAGGCCGAAAAGGACGCGGAGCTTGTGCAGAGCGTTCTGCCCGACGCTGAGGTCTCAGTTGTAGACGGCGGTCAGCCAGTGTACAAATACATAATCTCCGCTGAATAGTATCCCCCAAAAAGTCAAGCCGCAGGCTGAAAGGCCTGCGGCTTTTTTTACTCTTTTTCTTCATTTATATCGCTTGTCTCAGCACTTGAGACTACATCTGCTTCATCGTCCGCTTTGACTGCCCGGCTTTTAAGCTGTGCGCTTGAAAGAAGCATCCATCCCACAACACACACAAGTATGAGCTTGAGCCAGGCGTTCATCTCATCCGCCAGACTGACAACGGTGAGGTAAATGCTGGCACACTCGGTGAACAGGGTCCTCGCGGGCTTTGAAATGTTGAAAACATATCCGCCCTGGTAGTAATAGCTCATGGCAGAGGCGGCAATGGCCAGGCTGATATACAGGTATTCCTGTTTTACCGGATTCTTGGCGTAGGTTATATACACAATTATCAGCCAAAGGCTGAAAAACAGTGGCGGGATAATGCCAAATACAAGGCCCTTATTGCCGTTTGTCCCCTCATCCGGGCTGATCGCGTAAAAGGCCATGCCTATTCCGCTGCACAGGGCAAAAAGCGAAAAGGCCAGCATAAGGCTTGTCTTATAAACTCCGGTGACCCAATATAGTATACCGCCCAGAGCAATACCTATAGCAAATATCAGGCACAGCGTCCTGCAGGCCGCCACGCCGCCTGTGTCCTCGCCTGCGCCTGTCATACAAGCGCATATCCGGCGCGAGAGCACCAGCAGTATAATGAGCACCACAGTGCTCAGACACATGAGCGCTATGGATATGGGCGCGCCCCTCGCCGCAAGACCGGTCTGAGCGTCGAAAACAGTGTTAAGTTCAACTCGCCGCAGAAAGAAACCGACTATTCCGGCAACAAGCGCGAATAACCCGGGTATAAACTCTTTTATCTTCATATCACCAATTTAATCCTATATACAGTCTATTATACCTTGCGGAAGGTACATGGTTTATTTTTGAAATAAAGCACGGAAAAGCTCCCGACACATGACATATATTATACCCTACGCACCGGGAAAGTCAATGAAATGTTGCTCAGCGTAACAGCTCTGTCAGGAGTTTTACAAACAACAGGCCCAGGACTACGAACATCATGCCCCGGACCCGCCTGCTGCCGCCTCGGATCGCGTACAGGGCGCCGCAGTAATTACCCGCTATACTGCAGACCGTTGCAAAGGCCGCGAGAGGCCAAAATATTGCCCCGTTGAATATCCAGACTATGGCCGCAGCAACATTGGATGCCAGATTGACCACCTTGGCACAGCCCGAGGATTTGAGCAAATCCATGCGAAGCAGGCCGGAGAAAGCCATAATCAGAAATGTCCCCGTGCCCGGTCCGATGATGCCGTCGTACATCCCGATTGCAAGTCCGATACATGCGGATATGCGGTATTTCATTTTTTTCGGCAGCTTTGATTCCTTTTCGCCGCCGTCCTGTCCGAAATCCTTTTTTACCGCCAGGAATACAGCCACAAGGGGCAGGGTGAAAAGAAACAGGAGCTTGAGCAGTCTGTCCGGCAGAAAAACCGCTATCTCCGTACCTATAGTCGAGCCAATAAGGGCCGTCGCCGCGGCAATGGCGGCGGTGGTCAAATCGACCTTGCCGCTTTTAAAATACTTTATCGCGGCAATCAGAGTGCCGCTTCCGTTTACAAGCTTATTGGTCCCGGCAGCAGTGTGTACCGGCAGCCCGGCCATGAGGTAGGCCGGCAGGGATATTACGCCCCCGCCACCAGCCACACTGTCCACAAATCCGGCCAGAAACACCAGAGGACAGACGGTAATGCAGATTCCGAAAAAGTTGTCCATA
>JAFRAF010000110.1 GCA_017405545.1 Oscillospiraceae bacterium
AAGGATTTTTTATGCAGTGGTTATCCGAGAACGCGTCTACGGTGATCATAGCGGGCCTTGTCCTGCTGGCGGTCATTCTGGCAGTGAGAAGCATATATAAGAACCGGGGCAGCTGCGGCTGCTCGGGCTGTTCAGGCTGTTCAGGCTGTTCGGGCTGCTCAAGCTGTTCAGACTGCTCCTCCCGCGACCGGTCCGACTGCGGCGGGTCGGAGGAGGGCACTGGATCCTCCTGACCTGCGTGGTGCGCGGATTTGGCCGGGCCCTTTTCAGAGGGTGTATTTAAAACAAACAGGCAGCATATAATAATCGCATTGACGGCATTAGGATATTTAAATAACAGAGTAAACCCAAATCACATTTTTGCAAAGACATAGAAAACGGAGGGCGTATAAATGAACTGTGACGATCGTATGCTCAGCACCCTGGACGCCTGGTGGCGGGCGTCGAACTATCTGTCTGCGGGACAGCTCTATCTGCTGGACAACCCGCTCCTGCGCAAGCCCCTTAAGGCGGAGCATATCAAAAGAAAAATAGTCGGCCACTGGGGCACGGTTCCGGGGCAGAACTTTATCTATACCCACTTAAACCGCGTTATCAAACAGTATGACCTGGACATGATATACATGTCCGGCCCCGGCCACGGGGGAAACTTTGCCATAGCCCAGAACTGGCTCGACGGCTCATACTCCGAGTACTATCCGGACATAAGCCAGGACGCCGAGGGCATGAGAAAGATGTTCAAGCGGTTTTCCTTCCCCGGCGGAGTCCAGTCCCATGTCTCGCCCGAGGTGCCGGGCTCCATCCACGAGGGCGGGGAGCTGGGCTACTCCCTTGCCCACGCCTTCGGAGCCGTATTTGACAACCCGGAGCTCATTGCCGTGTGCGTCGTGGGCGACGGAGAGGCGGAGACCGGGCCTCTGGCCACGGCCTGGCATTCAAACAAGTTCTTAAACGCCGCCTCCGACGGCTGCGTCCTGCCTGTGCTCCATCTGAACGGCTACAAGATCTCCAACCCCACCATTCTGGCCAGAATACCCCATGATGAGCTGGAGAGCCTGTTCCGGGGCTATGGCTGGAACCCCTATTTTGTAGAGGGTGATGAGCCCATGGCCATGCACAGACTCATGGCCGATACGCTGGATAAGGTCATCGCGGACATCAAGGCCATACAGAAGGCCGCGAGGGAGCAGGGGAATACCGAACGCCCCTGCTGGCCCATGATCATACTGCGCACTCCCAAAGGCTGGACCGGGCCCAGGGAGGTGGACGGAAAGACCATTGAGGGCAGCTTCAGGGCCCATCAGGTGCCCATCCCCATGACAAAGCCGGAGCATCTGGAGCTTCTTGAGCAGTGGCTGGAGAGCTACAGGCCGGAGGAGCTGTTCAACGAGGACGGCTCGCCCGTGCGGGAGCTTCAGGATTTCGCCCCCATGGGCAACCGGCGCATGGGCTGCAACCCACACGCCAACGGCGGTCTGCTTCTGCGCGACCTTAAGCTGCCCGATTTCAGGGACTACGCCATAGAGGTGCCCCATCCCGGCGGGACAGAGGCGCCGGATATGGTTCAGCTGGGCTATTTCATAAGGGACATCATGAAGGAGAACCTGAAGTCGAAGAATTTCAGGATATTCGGGCCTGACGAGTCCATGTCCAACAAGCTCACCGCGGTATTTGACGTAACGAACCGTGACTTCAACGCGGAGAGGTATGACAGTGACGAGTTCCTGGCCGCAGACGGCCGGGTCATGGATTCCCAGCTCTCCGAGCACATGTGCGAAGGCTGGCTGGAGGGTTATCTGCTCACGGGCCGCCACGGCTTCTTCAACTCCTATGAGGCTTTTATACGCATAGTCGACTCCATGGTTTCCCAGCACGCCAAGTGGATAAAGATGTGCAACGACATACCCTGGCGCAAAAAGATAGCCTCTCTCAATTTTATATTCACATCCACCGTCTGGGCACAGGACCACAACGGCTTTACCCATCAGGACCCCGGCTTCCTGGACCATGTGGCCAACAAGAAGG
>JAFRAF010000011.1 GCA_017405545.1 Oscillospiraceae bacterium
AAGCTCAGCGGGGAAGCCCTCGCCGGCGAGGGCCGATTCGGCCTGGATTTTGACACGATAAATTCCATATGCGCGGAACTCAAAAATCTCCACGACCTGGGCGTCGAGGTGGGAGTCGTCATAGGTGGCGGCAACTACTGGAGAGGCGCCCGAGACGGCGGAGGGAAGATGGAGCGCTCCCGGGCGGACTATGTGGGCATGATGGCCACGGTCATGAACTGCATGGTGGTCGCCGACGTGCTGGAGCAGCAGGGGACTCCTGCCGGTGTTCTCACCGCTATCGATATGCGGCCCGCCGCCGAGCCCTACAGGATGGCCGTGGCTGACGAGCGCATGAAGCAGGGCCGGGTCCTGTTCTTCGGATGCGGGACGGGCATGCCCTATTTCTCCACCGACACCGCGGCGGCGCTCAGGGCGGCGGAGCTCCACGCCGACGCCATACTGTTCGCGAAAAAGGTGGATTACGTCTACACCGCCGACCCCATGAAGGACCCCAACGCCAGGAAGATCGAGAGCATAAGCTGCACGGATATACTAAGACAGGGACTGGGCGTTATCGACGCTACAGCCGCGTCCATGTGCAGGGACAACCGCATACCGGTGCTGCTCTTCGGCCTGAACGACCCGAAAAATATCATCCGCGCCGTAAAGGGCGAGAAGGTCGGCACGGTAATCAGTCCGGAATAATGTGATATATTTTTTCAAGAAGTATTATAAGCTGAGTTATTACAGAATTTATGTATATGGAGGTACACCATGTATTCAGAGTATGAGAAAAAGATGAACAAGACCTTGGAGGTACTGTCCTCACAGTTCTCCGCTGTCCGCGCGGGAAGGGCCAACCCCGCCGTACTGGATCAGATCAGAGTGGACTATTACGGCACTCCCACACCCCTCAATCAGATAGCTACGGTGGCGTCCCCTGACGCCCGCAGCCTGAGCATACAGCCCTGGGACGGCTCCATGCTCAAGACTATCGAGAAGGCTATTCAGACCTCTGACCTGGGCATCAATCCTCAGAACGACGGCAAGATCATCAGACTGACCTTCCCGCAGCTCACCGAGGAGCGCCGTAAGGAGCTGGCCAAGCAGGTACGCAAGTACGGCGAGGACGGCAAGGTAGCCATACGCAATATCCGCCGCGACGCCATGGACAGCTTCAAGGCCAAGAAGAAAAAGTCCGAGATAACCGAGGATGACCTCAAGGATGTCGAAAAGGACATGCAGAAGCTCACCGACGATTTCATCAAGAAGATCGACGAGCTCACCGCAAAGAAGGAAAAAGAACTGGCTGAGATCTGATGGGCATATTCAGAAAACGTGAAAAGCAGGCGGGGAAGCCGACTGAAAGAAGGCTCCCCCGCCATATTGCCATTATTTTGGACGGAAACGGGCGCTGGGCGAAAAAGCGCAATCTGCCCCGCACCGCCGGACACAGGGTCGGAGCCGAAAACTTCAGGCGTATCGCGACCTACTGCAAGGACATAGGGATAGAGTACCTCACGCTGTACGCATTTTCCACGGAGAACTGGAAGAGCCCCGCCGAAGAGGTGGAGACCATCATGTCCCGTCTGGAGAAGTATCTTCTGGAGGCCATCGAGCAGAGGGAGAGGGACAAGGTGAGGATGGAGTTCTTCGGAGACGTGAGCGTCCTCTCGCCCGAATTGCAGTCTCTGATAGCCAGGACAAGGGATATATCAAAGCGCTTTGAGGGCGTGCAGGTGAACATATGTTTAAACTACGGGGGCAGGGACGAGATAGTCCGTGCCGCCAGAGCCTGTGCGGAGGAGGGCTGTGAGATAAGCGAGGAGAGCATGTCCGCGCATATGTACTCCGCGGGCATACCCGACCCGGATCTGGTTATACGCCCCAGCGGGGAGTACAGGCTGTCCAATTTTCTCCTGTGGCAGATCGCCCATTCAGAGCTTTATTTTACAGATGTGCTGTGGCCTGACTTCACTACGGAGGAGCTGGATAAGGCCATAGATGACTATAACCGCCGCGACCGCCGCTTCGGCGGGGTTTAACTGCGGGCCCGGCCCAGAATGTGAGAACGGAGTTGGAGTATGAAGACCCGCATTTTATCGGCATGCGTGCTTGTGCCGTTCATGATAGTCCTGCTTTATTTCCTGCCGGTCTGGGCGCTGACTGCTGTCATGGCATTTGTCACCGCCGGGGCGGCATACGAGTTACTGAAGGTCACGGGAGCACAGTCCCATCACCGCGTGGTATTTTTCACCATGCTATGCGCGGCGGTCATACCTGTGTTCAGACTGATGGACCTGGGTATGGATGCTTTTCTGGCCTGCGGCATCATATTGGCCCTTATCCTTTTTGCCGAGGGCATACTTGCCTACGGGGGAAAGGGAACGCCGAACTCCGGCGAGGTGTTCGCCGCCCTGTTCGGAGGCCTGTTTATACCGCTCATGCTGTCGGTCCTGGTGGAACTCAAGGAGATGCCGGAGGGACGGCTGTATGTTTTTCTGCCCTTTGTGGCGACGATACTCTCCGACAGCGGCGCATACTTTGTGGGCGTATCCATGGGAAAACACAAGGGCGTGCTGAAGGTGAGTCCCAATAAGAGCGCCGAGGGCTTTGCGGGCAGCGTTGTATGCGGGATACTGGGCATGCTGCTGGCCGGGCTGGCAGTGCGCTGCTGCTGGCATCTGGATGTGAAGTGGTGGCCCCTGCTCCTGTACGGGCTCTGCGGCAATATCGCGACCCAGCTGGGCGACCTGACATTCTCACTCATAAAGCGTGAGCACGGAGTCAAGGACTACGGCAAGCTCATCCCCGGGCATGGGGGCATACTGGACAGGTTCGACAGTCTTGTCTTCGCTGCGCCTGTTATATATCTGCTGGTGCGCATTGCACCCGCGTTTTAGACGATTAAGCGCGCTCCCGAGGGGGCGGATTGGAGATAATTATGAAGATCGCTGTTTTGGGCTCCACCGGTTCCATAGGCAGACAGACCCTTGATGTGGCCGAGGGCATAGGCGCGGAGATAAGCGCGCTGACGGCGAACAGATCCGCCGGACTTCTGGAGGAGCAGGCCCGTAAATTCAATCCCGAGATCGTGGCCGTGGCTGATGAGTCGGCGGCAGCTGACCTGAGGGTTAAGCTGTCGGATACGGATATCAGAGTGCTCTCCGGCCCGGAGGGACTTTGCGAGGCAGCGGCGGGCACAGCTGCGGGCTGTGTCGTCACAGCCGTTATGGGCACGGCGGGCCTTCTGCCCACCATGGCCGCCATAAAAGCGGGCAAGCGCATAGCCTTGGCCAATAAGGAGACCCTCGTTTGCGCCGGCAGCATTGTGATGAAAGCAGTGGATGAATATAATACTGAGCTTCTGCCCGTGGATTCCGAGCACTCGGCCATATTCCAGTGCCTCATGTCCGGCAGACGGGAGGAGCTTCGGCGTATCATCCTCACGGGCTCCGGAGGACCCTTCAGAGGGAAAAAACGAGAGGAGCTCTCAAAGGTCCGGCCCGAGGACGCGCTTAAGCATCCGAACTGGTCCATGGGTCCCAAAATCACCATTGATTCCGCGACCCTTATGAACAAGGGCCTTGAATTTATAGAGGCAATGCACCTTTTTCGGGTCTCTCCCGATGATATAACCGTTCTTGTACATCCCCAGAGCATCATACACTC
>JAFRAF010000111.1 GCA_017405545.1 Oscillospiraceae bacterium
GACTACGCCGATACGCCCGACGAATCCGAGGAGTACAGCGCCGACTAAAGCCCGACAGACCCCCATCAAGCGCATACCTATAATATAATGTATAGCAAAAAGGAGAACTGCCGAGATGAAAGTGTTGATGGTCAACGGAAGCAGCCACATCCACGGGACCACCATGCGGGCCCTGGAGGAGATGATCTCCGTATTCAGCGCCGAGGGCGTGGAGACGGAGGTGATTCAGCTGGGCGCTGCGCCCATAGCCGACTGTATGCAGTGCAACAAATGCGGAGAGCTGGGCCGCTGCGTCATAGACGACGGGGTGAACGCCTTTGTCGAGAAGGCGAAGACGGCGGACGGCTTCGTATTCGCCACCCCCACCTATTACGCCCATCCCAGCGGACGGCTGCTGGCCTTTTTGGACAGGGCCTTTTACAGCGGCGGGCATGTGTTCAGGTTCAAGCCCGGCGCATCGGTGGTTGTGGCCCGAAGGGGCGGCACCGTGGCCTCCTACGACGTGGTGAACAAGTACTTCGGCATCTCCCAGATGCCCATAGCCAGCTCTACCTACTGGAACAACGTCTTCGGCATGGTGCCCGAGGACGCCCCCCACGATGACGAGGGCCTGCAGACCATGCGCAATCTGGCCCGGCACATGATATGGATGATGCGCTGCTTCGAGGCGGGCAAAAACGCCGGAGTCCCCTACCCCGACACGGAAAACATGGCCTTTACCTGTTTCATAAGGGAAGAAGAGTGATACGCAATACTAAAGAGCTTATATTATAAGCGCAGCACTTTTGCAATAGAATAGCTCGAATGAATTTGATCACCCGCTGGAACGCAAAGACTATACTACCTCATATTAAGATTCTTGTTTTGCATATTGTACAGAGAGAAAGGCATGTGCAACACAAATGGCTTTATTATTTAAGAAGGAGAGCTAATAAAGTATAAGGGAACCGAATGGGATGTCAACATAGCAAACAGTGTGACCAGCGTCGGAAGATGGGCATTTTCGGGCTGTCTCAGCCTGACCAGCGTCAATATCCCTGACGGAGTCACCAAGATTGGCAAAAAGGCGTTTTCGGAATGCATAAGCTTGTCCAATATTATAATTCCAGACAGCGTCGTCACGATTGAACAGTATGCGTTTAGTGGCTGCAAGAGCCTGACCAGCGTTACAGTACCGAGTGGCGCCTCTGAAATCCGCCATTATACGGTCTTTGATGACCACGTGAGTGTGTTTTATAAATAAGCTGTCTTAGGCATGCTGAGCGAAAGCTGCGCAAAGAAATACATATGCATATAACACAAAACCACCCGATCACGTGATCGGGTGGAATCTTTTTTTATAACGCCCCCGTCCCTATTCGAACAGGGCCGCGAGGCTTTTTTCATATGGGGGATAGCATATGCCCTTTTCGGTGATTATGGCGGTGATGAGCTCCGACTCGGTCACGTCGAAGGAGGGGTTATAGCACTCCACATCCTCCGGGGCCATGGGGGAGGCGTAGAACTTCTCCTTTATCTCCTCCGGGTCCCGGAGCTCTATGTGTATGTCCGCCCCGGTGGGGCAGTTCCTGTCTATGGTCGTGGTGGGGCCCAGCACGTAGAAGGGTATGCCGTGGTACTTCGCCAGTATGGCGACGCCCCGGGTGCCTATTTTGTTGGCGGCGTCCCCGTTCATGGCCACCCGGTCACAGCCCACAAAGCAGGCCTGTATCTTTCCCTGTCCCATTACAGTGGCGGCCATGTTGTCGCATATGAGGGTGCAGGGCACTCCGGCGCGGCTCAGCTCCCAGGCGGTGAGTCTGACCCCCTGCAGCAGGGGTCTGGTCTCGTCGCAGTAGACATGTATGTCCATGCCCCGCTCCTTCGCCAGATAGAAGGGGCCCTGCCCCGTGCCGTAGCGTGAGGTGGCCAGGGGACCCGCGTTGCAGTGGGTCAGCAGTCCGTCCCCGTTTTTAATGAGGCTCAGGCCGAACTCGGAGATGCGTCTGCACATCTCCATATCCTCGTTGTGTATGGCCTCCGCCTCCCGGTGCAGTATATCGGGCAGCTCCGACAGGGGGGCATCCCGGTTTTCAAGGGCCGTGTCGGTCATGCGCCTGAGCATGGCGCTTAAGTTCACGGCGGTGGGCCGGGAGCTGTTCAAATAGTCGGCCTTCTCCCGCAGACTGGCGTAAAAGCCCTCAAAATCCTTCTCATCTATGTCCCGTGACAGGACGTACAGGCTCCACGCGGCGAATATTCCTATGGCCGGCGCGCCCCGGACCCGCAGGCTGTGTATGGCCTCCCACATCTCCCCGGCCTCACGGAGGCTGAGGAAACGGGTCTCGTTCGGAAGCAGGCTCTGGTCGATTATGATCACGGCGTCCCCTCCGGGGGCGAGCCTTATGTTCTCCGCGTGGGTGACTTTCTCCAGCTCCATGGCTTTACGCCTTTTCCCTTATGACTCTGGCAGTGCTCTGCACGCCTCCGGCGATGAGCTCAACGGCCTCCGCCGGGTCCATGGTCTTCTGATCTCCGCTCCTCATATCCTTTACGGACACCTGTCCGGCCTTCACCTCGTCCTCGCCGATGAAGACCACATAGGGTATTTTCTGCTTGTCGGCATAGTTCATCTTCGCCTTGAATTTCTTCGCCTCGTTGTAAACCTGCACCCGCAGTCCGCCGCCTCTGAGCCGGGCGGCGAAGGCTATGGCGAAGCTCAGATCCTCGGTCATGGGCAGGATGAGGGCGTCCGCCGGGGCGGTGATGACGTCGTCATTGAGATAGCCCTGCTCCTCCAGCACGTAGAAAAGTCTGGTGAGTCCTATGGATATGCCCACGCCGGGCAGCTGCTTGTCGGTGTAGTACTCGGCCAGATTGTCGTAGCGTCCGCCGGAGCATATGGAGCCTATCTCGGGATGGTCCAGCATGGCGGTCTCGTATACGGTGCCGGTATAGTAGTCCAGGCCGCGGGCTATGGTAAGGTCCACACGGAAGTTCTCCTCGGGCACTCCGAAGCTGTCCAGGTAGCGGGCCACGGTCTTCAGCTCCTCAAGGCCCTGATCGAACAGCTCGTTCTTCCCGACCCAGCGCTCGAGCTGGGCAAAGACCTCACTGTTGCTGCCGGTGATCGAAGTGAATCCCAGGACCTCGTCCACGGAGCCGGGCTCTATGCCCTCGTCCTCCACCAGTATGGCCCTCACCTTGTCCGGGCCTATCTTCTCCAGCTTGTCCACGGTGCGCATGATGGCGCCGGACTTCTCCGTCAGGCCCAGTATGCCGTAAAAGCCGTTGAGCAGGCGGCGGTTGTTAACCCGGATGACAAAGCGCTCAAGGCCCATGGCCCTGAAGGTGTCGTATATGATGGCGGGTATCTCCGCGTCGTTGGAGATGTCCAGCTTCCCGTCGCCGATTACGTCTATGTCCGCCTGATAGAACTCGCGGAAGCGTCCGCGCTGGGCCCGCTCGCCCCTGTAGACCTTGCCTATCTGATAGCGTCTGAAGGGGAAGCTCAGCTGGCCGTAGTACTCAGCCACGTATTTGGCCAGGGGCACGGTCAGGTCAAAGCGCAGAGCCAGGTCGCTGTCCCCCTTGGTGAAGCGGTATATCTGCTTTTCCGTCTCGCCGCCGCCCTTTGCCAGCAGCACCTCCGCCGACTCGATGACAGGGGTGTCCAGCGGGGTGAAACCATAGCGTGAATAGGTGCTTCTGAGTATCTCAAGCATTTTCTCGAACTGCATCTGCCGCTGGGGCAGCAATTCCATAAACCCGGACAGGGTGCGCGGCTTAACTCTTTCCATTTTCTATCTCCATTCTGCCGCCTTAAGGCCGCGGCGGGCCGTGAATTCCAAATCAGCTGTCGGGCAGACGGCGCCACGGGGGCCCATTTGCCGGCAAAAAAGGGCGCACTATCACGCCCCCTTTGAGTATGAACCTGTAAAAAACGATTTTCCACAGGCTCTGATCGTCTTTTCTCCCGGCCTCCGGGCCTGAGCCCGGAGCCAAATTTGCTGCTATACGTTCTTGGGGTTGACTATATCTCTCCAATCCAGATATCCATCCTGCAGGCCGTGGATGAGCACCTCGGCCGTGGCGATGTTGGAAGCGAAGGGTATGCCGTGCTGATCGCAGAGACGGCAGATCTCCCACACGGAATTGAGGGATTCCTTCCCGGAGGGGTCGGCGAAGAAGAACACCAGATCCAGCTCGTTATAGGCGATACGTGCGCCTATCTGCTGGCTGCCGCCCTGGGCGCAGGAGAGATAGCGTGTTACAGGCAGGCCGGTCGCCTCGGCCACCAGCTTGCCGGTGGTGTTTGTGGCGCAGATTGAGTGTCCCGCAAGTATGCCGCAGTAGGCTATGCAGAACTGCACCATAAGCTCTTTTTTCCTGTCATGGGCCATAAGCGCAATGTTCACGTTATTACCTCCTTAAAAAGTGGGGCTTTCTGCTTCAAATCCCGGGCTGTGCCCGCGTCATATATCGCCCAGAGGGATGTGCTCCCCGTTTATGCGCCGGGCAATGCGCATGAACTGGGCGGCTGCGCCCTGTGTGCTGTACAGCAGCAGGGGCACTTCCGAGTTGGCGGCCAGAGTGACGTTCTCATCCTCCTGCACAAGGCCGATGAGCTGCGCGCCCACGGCGTCTATCATGTCGTCTATGGTCGCCTGAGTTTTCTTCAGCAGGCGGGGTTTAACCCGGTTTACTATGAGCCGCTGACGGTCTATGCCCAGCCTGTTCAGCTCCATGACCGTGCGCTGTCCGTCTCTCAGGCTTGATGCGTCGGCGGTCACGATGACTATGGCCATGTCGGCGCAGGCGGCGCCGTAGCGAAAGCCCGGGCCAAGCCCCGCCGGGGCGTCCAGCAGTATGTAGTCGTACTGCAGCTTGAACCTGTCCGTAAGCTCGGTCAGCAGCCGGACGTCTATGTCCGAGGGGGATGTGTTGGACGGGGCCTGCAGGAAATCCAGCCGGGATATGTCCGGATGGGATATGACCGCGTCCTCCGCCGCTGCCCTGCCCTCCAGCACGTCGGCGAAGTCCAGGGCGGAGCAGCCCGCGAGTCCGAGAGCCAGGTCGAGGTTTTTAAGTCCGGCGTCGCAGTCTATGCACAGGACCCGCTGCGCCAGCAGTGCAAGGCCTGTGCCGATAGCCGCTGTCGCGCTGGTTTTACCCGTGCCCCCCTTGCCGGAGGCGATCACGATTGCCTTGCCCAAAAACAACACCTCTGTTTCATTGCAAACGGCCCGCGGCCCGCCCTTGCGGGCTGAAGCCGTCGGGCGTCGAAGCGCCCTTTGGTTCCCGTTTGCGGCTCAATACGGTTATTATATCTGATTTTATGCGGAACTTCAATACTTTTTTAGTCAATTTGCCGCGGTGCTACTGTACCAGCGTATTTTCGGTCTTGGCGTAGGTGACCTCGGTCTTCTCGTTAAAATAGTACTCGATGATCTTTCTGGCCACGTCCGCAGTTGCGGCGCCGGAGCCGCCCTGCTCTACCACAACGGCAATGGCTATTTGGGGATTGTCAGTCGGGGCATAGCAGACGAACACACCGCTGTTTGACTGAGCTGTATCCGACTGGGTCGTACCGGTCTTGGCCGCCACGGAGATGCTGCAGGTCTCAAAATACTCCCTCGCGGTGCCGTATTTAATGACGTCCTCCATGCCGGCCCGAACAATGCTCAAATAGCCGTTGGGGTCGTCTATCTTGTGCAGTATCTCGGGCTTGCTCTCGTAGGTCAGAGTGCCGTAATCGGAGCTCATTGCCCTCTTTATTATGGTCTCCCTGTACAGAGTGCCGTTGTTGGCTATGGTGGCCACGTAGTTGGCTATCTGCAGGGGCGTGAAGAGGTTGATGCTCTGACCTATGGCGGAAAGCAGTGTGTCGGCGGCGTACCACTGCTCGCCCTTTATGGCCTTTTTATTCTCCGGACTGGCGGCGCTGCCCACGGCCTCGCTCACCTCAATGCCCGTCTTCTCCCCCAGTCCGAACTGGGCCGCCGCGTTGGCAATGGCGTCGGCGCCTATATGGTCGCCCAGCCAGTAGAAGAAGTAGTTGCATGAGTACTGCAGGGCCAGCTCCACATTCACGTCACCGTGGGACACCGAGGACCAGCATCTGGGCTGATAATCCGGATAGGCCGTGTACCGGGTCTCGTCATGGACGTAGGTGTCCGGGGTGATGCCCCCAGACCAGAGTCCGGCCAGAGCCGTCACCATCTTGAAAGTGGAGCCCGGGTTGTATATGCCCATGGTCGCCCTGTTGTACAGTGGTTTGGACTCGTCGGCTGCCCACATGGAGAAGGTCTCGTCGAACAGGGCCATGTCATAGCTGGGATAGGAGGCGCAGGCCAGCACCTCGCCGTTATGCACGTCACGGACCACCACTGCTCCGCCGTCGGCGGCCTCCTCGTCCTCCTTCTTGTTGCTGTTTATCTTTATGATGGTGTCCTGCAGGGCGTTTTCGGTCACCTCCTGCAGGGCGATATCCAGGGTCAGATACACGTTGTCGCCGGCGGTGGCCTCAGACTTGACGGTCACATCGGCTACGCGCCCGTCGGAGTCACGGGTCACGACTATCTTGCCGCTCTCCCCGTGGAGGTAGTCCTCAAATGCGGCCTCGGCCCCTGTCTTGCCCACGTATTCGTTCAGATTATAGCCCTTGTCCAGATAGTAGTCCCGCTCATCGTCGCCTATGCGCCCGATATATCCCAGGGTCTGGGAGGCGAATCTCGTGTGGTACTCCCTGACCCAGTTGGATCTGACGTCCACGCCCACGCAGCCCTTTTCCAGCACGATGGCTATGAACTGGGGGGTCACGTTCTCGGCGAAGACATAGGGGTCTATGTTCAGGACATTGCGCATATCCAGCTCATAGCGTATGCCTATCAGCTGCCGCGCCTCATAGTCCGACATGCTGCTGTCTATGCCGTAGCGTTCCCTTAGCTTGTAGTACAGATCCTCGGCGCTGATGTCCGCGTCCTGCTTGACAAACTCGATATATGCGGGCAGTCTCACCTGGTTGGCGCTGGACATTATGGCGTCGTAGGCCCAGGGGGCGCTGTCAGTCATGGGGAAGGTGTCTATATGCTCCACCTGATTCTCCCTGCATATCTCCAGCAGACGCATGATCTCCCCGTTTATGTCCCCGCTGGCCCTCAGATCGTTAAGGCGCAGGCCCAGGCTGTACTCCGTATGGGAGGAGGCCAGAAGGACCCCGTTGCGGTCCAGTATGTCCCCTCTTGAGCCCTGAAGGGTATAGGTGGAGTAGGTGAAGGTCTCCGCCTGCATGGCGCTGGCGCCCTCCCGCTCCATCTTCAATATGGAGGTGAAATATATAATTAGTATGAGGGCAACACCTATAAGGACCGCCGCCACTCTTGAAGGTCTGATTATTTTATCCATCACAGTCTCCGTGAAAGGGCGATTTCACCCCTTCGGCTATTTCCGACCCGACATGATATCAGGACGAGTATTCGTAGCTCTCATATCTGTGCAGCGCCCTGAGTATGAAGTAAAAGGGCAGGGTGAACAGCAGAGAATAAAGTGTCTGGGGCACGGCTATGGACAAAAGGGCCAGAAATGACTCCCCGTCGTAGACAAGGGGGGAGAACATCTGGAAGCAGGCCGAGATTATCAGCACACCCAGCGAACAGACGGCGTAGCCGGGAAAGCCGCCGGCTATTACCGTGTCATACAGGTAGCCCACGCATATGCAGCAGGCCGTGAGCAGCAGGGTAAACATGATGGCCGGGCGCTGCATGCTGAAATCGCAGAGCATGCCCGCAACAAGGCCGTAGGCGCCACCCTTGACAGAGCCGCCGAAGGCCGCGATGCCCACCGCCGCCACGGGCAGCAGCAGGGGTCTGGCCCCGAAGACCTTCAGTCCGCAGAGGAAAAAGGTCTGACACAGGTATACAAATATCAAAAACAGCAGATAGAGTACAGTTACCATGAGCGCCTTTTTCCAGGGCATTATTCGCTCACCTCGAAATCAGTGATTATATATACGTAGTTCATGCTGCTGAAATCCGCCTCGGGCTTAATAGTATAATAGTCGTCAAGGCCTCCTGCGGAGCTTATATAGCCGTCTATCTTTCCTATAAGCAGACCGCGGGGACATATACCGCCCACGCCGGAGGTATACACGGCCTCGCCGCTGGCCAGCATGCCGTCGCCCTCGTAATAGCTCAGGCGCAGCAGGCCCTTGCGTATCTGGCTGAACTCGCCCTCGGCCACGCAGTCCTCCCCGTCCGAGTACACGAAAGCGCCCACCGTGACGGTGGTGTCCAGTATGGTGGTGACGGTGGCGGTGGTGGCTGTTATGGAGCTGACCATGCCCACGAGGCTGCCGGTCTCCGTGATGACGCAGTCGCCCACGCTGATATCCGAGCTGCCGCCCTTGCTTATTTCAAAAGCGGAGGCGAAATTTGAGGAGCTCCAGCTGAGTATGGAGGACTGCTCCAGGACGTAGTCCCTGTGCCGCTGGGTAAAGCC
>JAFRAF010000112.1 GCA_017405545.1 Oscillospiraceae bacterium
ACCGGCTCGCCCAGGCCCAGGTCCCCGCTGTCATCCAAGAAGACTGTCAGATTGTGCTCTGTAAGCAGGGTGGTCACGCCCTCATACTGTCTCTCCCCGGCTTTGACCTTTACAAGCTCCGCATCGACGACCTTCACGTTCTCCCCGTCGCTGTCCCGACCGTCCACCAGGAACATGGACATCACGAGGAAATACAGGTTGCGCAGTATCCAGAACAGCAGAATAAGGATGCTGACAGTCTGCAGGAGCTCAAAGCATGCCAGCACGCGAATGAGGCCCGCAATTGACAGGACCGCGAGGATAATAAAGGGCAGCATGGAGCGCAGATCCCGCTGACGCTTTCCGATCTGCTCCGACTTGTCGGTGACCGTGAATTTTGTCAGGCTTATACCCAGGGATTCCTTTATCACGGGTATGAGAAGATGCGGCATAAGGCTGGTCTCGTATATGCCGGTCCACTTGCTGCATATGACGTTTCTGCTGTTCAGCCTCAGGCTTAGATCCTGCAGGATGAACATGGGCAGCCAGAACACCAGCAGCTCCAGCCAGTTGCAGCGGAATACGGGTATGGCCAGCACCGCGTACAGCAGCGGCGAGACGATGTAGATCAGATTCTTGATCGGGGAGTACCAGTACGCCACCGAGCTCCAGTAGCTGAGCTTCTGCTCGAATGTCAGCTCGGGTCTGCGCCATATCTTCAGCTTTTTCGACGTCACTATCACGCCGCGGGCCCAGCGGGTCCTCTGCTTGATATGGTCGCGGAACGTACGGGGTGACTGCCCGCTGGCAAGCGGCTCAGGCAGGGCGAGGCTCACATAGCCCTGGGATTCTATCAGCAGGCCCGTGGCGAAGTCCTCGGTTATAGAGTCCTCGTAAAAGCCGCCCGCATCCTCCAGCGCCTGTCTGGACAGCACCGTGTTGGAGCCGCCGTATATGACGCTGTTGGTTGAGGTCTTTGCCGGCTCAATTGTCCGGTAGAAGAAGTCCTGTTCATTGGGCGCCCGCTTTTCCGAGTAGAGCGCGTGCTGGAATACGTCCGGAGTATAGAAGCTCTGGGGAGTCTGGATAAAGCCCAGGCGGAGCCGCTCCTCCTCCGGTCTCTCCTGCTCGCGCAGCTGAGCGTCCACGAAGTACGGCACTGTCTTAAGCAGGAAATCGCTTTTGGGTATCATATCGGCGTCAAAGGTGACGACATAAGGCGCATGGGTCAGGCCCAGTGCGTGGTTCAGGTTCCCCGCCTTGGCCCCCTCATTGTCGGGCCTGTCAAAATAGCCCACCCCCAGCTCCTCGGCAAGGGCCCGCATCTCCGGCCTGCGGTTGTCGTCGCAGAGCCAGATATGCACCTTTGAAGCGTCGGGATAGCGCATGTGCCTGCATCCGTTTACCGTCTTGCGCAGAAGCTCAACCGGCTCGTTGTAGGTGGCGATAAACACATCCACCTCCGGCCATGCGTCGTCGGGTATGGCAGGCAGAGGATAGTCCCGCCGGCCCATCAGGTTCTGGAACAGGACAAGTGATTCCACAAAACCGAATATCTCCACAATAAGCAGCAGGATATTTCCGGCCACCGCTATCACGCCCGAATAAATGGGCACTGAGCAGACTATACGCCAGCAGAGATATATTAACGTACAGTACGCGCTGAGTATAAGACATATCTTCGGTACCGGTCGATCCTTCAAACTGAAGGCCCTCTCGCCCTCCTCCGTACGGCAGATATCATCATAGGTCCGCCGCTTATTCTTCCCCGCTCTCTTATAAAGGAGCCATGCAGCCGTCGCTGCCAGCAGTACAGCCGCTGATATACCGGCGAACAGCGTCCAAAGGGCGACCGCTCTGAAGCCCCTGGGCCGGAGCGAGCTGTTTATCAGCGTTCTGGCCTCATCGCCGCCGCTCCTGTCCACCGTATCGCCGGGCGTCGGTATGGTCTCGGGGTCAGCGCCCCGGATCAGTTCTCTGACCCAAAGGCCGACGGCTGTCAGATCACTGTCGCGCATGTCATTTTCCGGGTCAAAGCCGGGCTTGAAGAAAGCGGAGGACTCGTCCTTGTTTGAGAGACTCCAGACCGCGTAGCTGAGTCCTCTCTCGTCCAAAAGCGAGAACCATCCGGCCGCGGACTTGAAATCTATGCGGCCGCTGCCGTCGGACTCGCACAGTCCGCATTCGCTGATAAAGACAGGCAGGCCCCTGTCAAGAGCCGCCTCAAGCTCTCCCATGAGCCCATCGCCGTGGGAGGCGGCATAAAAGTGGAGCACATACATCACATTGTCAAAATCCAGCGGACGCAGCAGCGCCCCGCCCAGATTCCGGTCAAATTCCGGCGTGCCCACAAGGACAACAGCCTTATGAATATTCTCCCGTATAACGGGTATGACCTCTTCGCTATACCGGAGAATATCGGCCCACTGGGTCTCCCCGTTAGGCTCGTTGCATATCTCAAACAGCAGGTTCGGGCAGTAGGCGTATTCCTCCGAGATCGTATCAAAGAACTCAACAGCCTCGTCTATGTGCTCGTTCGGGTCAGCATCCTCCAGAATATGCCAGTCGACAATGACATACATATCCGCGCTGATTGCGGCCTCGATGCCCCTGTGCAGCAGCTCAAGGCTCTGCTCCCTGTCGCCGCCGCAATAGAGCTCCGAGTAAACCGGAATGCGTATCACATTGCAGTCCCAGTCGTCGGATACCCGGTTGAATAGCTTTTCGTTCAGAAAATCGGGATACCACAAAATGCCGTGGGTGCTCACGCCCCGCAGCCGCACCGCATCGTCCCGCTCATCCACAAGCTGCTGTCCGTCAACATGCAGTCGACCGTTTACTGACGGCCTTGCGGTCTCGACCTCCTCCGCCGGAGCGGCGATGGCGCAGACGCTTCCGAGCAGCAAAAGCACGCACAGAATAAGCGAGGCCGGACGGAACAGCCGCATAGTGTTTTTCCTTTCCGACGCGTGTTTTTTCATCGAAGAACCTCCCCTCCCCCGGAGCATCCGGTATAATCCGTTCTTTTCGTCTCTATTATAACTGTTTGTGCCACGACTTTTCCACTGTTTTTCCAATAATTATACATTTTTTCGAAAAAACCGCCCCCTCTGCATATGAGAGGGGGCGGTTATGCGCATTTTATGACTTTCCCAAGCGGAAAACAGTCAGTCCACCTCAGCCATTCCCTGAGGGAGCAGAAGCAGCGGTGTAAGCGCCGGAGCAGCAGGCGAAGGCCTGTTTCAGGCCAATCCGGGTCTCCACGTTGTCGCCGGCGGTATAGTTGTGGCCGTTTGACGCCTATATAATGTATGTCATATATCAGCTCGGGGGTCGTATCTCCATCGTGGCAGCCGCCGCCTGCGCCACAGCACACAGATAATATTATTAATAAAATAAAAAAGCACACCCTGTCACGCAGCAAATACGTGACAGGGTGCGACACAAACCAAAGCCTTATACTATCCCATCAGGGAGGTCAGGATACCGAGCAGGGAGTTGCCGTTCATGGCGTTCTGATTCTGCTGGCCGCCGCCGAACAGAGAGCTGAGAAGGCCGCCTCCGCCGCCGAACAGGGAGCCGAGAAGGCTGGGTTGCTGGACGGGCTGCTGAACGGGCTGGCCTCCGAACATACCCAGCAGGCCCGACAGATCAAAAACGTTGTTCTGGGGCTTGGCCTGGTACGCGGACTGGGTAGCCGCGGACAGACCGCTGAGCAGAGCAGGGGCGATGCAGCCCAGGATCTGGCTTACCTGAGAGGGCTGCATGTTCATCTGGTTGCCGAGCGCGCCGTAGATGGAGTTGGCATTTCCACCCAGAATGTGGCCCAGTATCTTGTGGCCGTCATCCATATCCGCGTCCGCTATCTGAGCGGCCATGGAGTTGGTGCTGGTGTGCTGATTCAGCGCGCCGAGCAGGGACTGAGCGCCTTCAGTCGAGGAGGCGTTCTGGGTCATCTGCTGGAGCAGGATGGGCAGCGCAGAGGATACCAGCTGAGAGGTCTGTGCGGATGATATGCCGGCCTTCTGCGAGATTGCCTTAACGGATGAGTCCGTGGTCATGGCATTTGTGAGAACATTTAACAGGTCCATAACTTTTCCCTTTCTAATGTTTTTTTATTTTTCGCTTTTTAGTTTTTCGATGTTTTATGATACAGTAAATTTTATCAAATTGCCGTCCCGTCGTCAAGCAAAACACGTCATTTCTTTTTTCTGACATACAGCTTTTTTTCGAATGGGGACGATGCAGTGGATTAAATATCTCCGCGCACTGGCATTTGGGCTTTTTTCATGCTATAATGGTGAGAAGAAAAACACAGACTGAGGTATCTAAGCAGCGCAATGAACAGGGATAAATCCATAATAATCGCATGCCGGTATCTGAAAAACCATCTGGACGCCGCCCAGCTGAAGATGGGCACGGATATCCCGGTGATAGAGCTGGACACAAAGCTCCACAGGCAGCCGGAAAAGATGCGGGCGCGTATAATGCGGGAGATAGGCGCCCTGCCGCCGGAATACGGCACCATACTCGTGGCCATGGCCTTCTGCGGCGGCTCCTGGAGGGAAATCATATCGGACAGACGCATAGTCATACCCCGTATGGACGACTGCATCTCCATACTCCTCACGGTCACGGACGACTGGGTATCCAACCGGAAAAAGACCGGCTGCATGTACCTTACCGATAACAGAAACGACGGCATGACCATCCCGGAGATTTACCGCAATTACACCATGCTCTATGGGGAAAGGCGGGGCAAAAGGGTTTTTCAGATGATGTTCGACTCCTACAACAGCATAGGCATCATCGACTCCGACGTATATGACAGCCGCGACCGGGAGATGCTCGACTTCGCGAAGCAGTCGGCCGAGCTGATAAACGGCAGCGTCGAGCATGTGCCCGGCAGCAACATGGTCCTTGAAAAGCTGGTAAGCGGCAACTGGGACGAGCAATTCCTTATTCTGGAGCCGGGCACGGTCATGACAGAGTTCGATCTGTGGGAAAACTGACGGAGGTATTCTATGATGCTGAAATTCGACACCAGAGACAAAAAACCGAAAGTATATAACATCGCCGTGTTGTCGGTGATAGCGGCCGTCATAATCGCCGCTCTGATACGGGACAGCGCCGGAGAGCACGAGCTTGCCATATGCCTGCCTCTGATCGTCTACTTCCTCATCGTGCTCGTTATGCTGATATGCGCCTTTTTCAGGCAGATACAGTACAACCCCTATTCCTACAACACCATCTACTACATGGGCTTTGCACTGTTCACCCTGTCCGTGCTGATAACCTACATAGTGATAGCAGGCAATGTGGTCAAATTCCCGGGGGTATACGGTCCGGAGCAGTTCGTCAGCACACTGCTGGGCTCAGCTAAGACATATATGCTGCTGTCCGCCCCCTTTATACTTGTGTTCTCTCTGGCGCTTTTCATATCCAACATCGCGCTTATCCGGCACGAGGGGAAAAGGCTGGTAAATCTGCTGGGCATAATCCTCTCCTTCCTGCTGGTCGCGGGCGAGCTGTTCTAGGTCCGCGTCGACTCCTATGTGTCCGGCAGCCTCAGACAGGTCAGAATCCACGAGCTCTTCACCAACACCTTTGCCGCCATGTACCTGTACTTTGAGTGCATGCTCATCGGCGCGATGGTGGCAAAGGCCATTGCCGCCCGCCATGAGCCCGAGCCGGACAAGGACTATCTGATTATCCTCGGCTGCGGCATAAGAAAGGACGGCACCCCCACCCCCATCCTGCGGGGCAGGATTGACCGGGCCCTGGCCTTTTATGAAAAGCAGAAAGCGGAGACGGGCAAGGAACTCACATTCGTGACCTCCGGCGGGCAGGGTCCCAACGAGCCCATATCCGAGAGCCTGTCAATGAAGCGATATCTGATGGAGCACGGCATTCCCGAGGAGCGGATAATCGAAGAGGACCGCTCCACGGATACCTTTGAGAACATGAAGTTCTCCAGGGAAAAGATACTGGAGCGCGGCCCTCTCGGCAAAATAGCCTTCTCCACGACCAACTACCATGTCTTCCGCAGCGGTCTGTACGCCAGACGGGTCAAAATGCGGGCCGTGGGCATGGGCGCCCGCACAAAGTGGTATTTCTGGCCCAACGCCGCGGTGCGGGAGTTTGTGGGCATACTGACCGAGCATCGTGTAAAGCAGGCGATCATATTTATCGGACTTATCGTCGTATACATAGCGCTCACCTTTGTGGTGTACAGATATTAGATGCAGGCCCCTGCCGGCGTCTGAATAATTAATCATCAACTCCGGGGCGGCAATCGCCGGATAAAACAAAAACGCAGGCGATATTTGCCTGCGTTTTTTCTTGCCTTATGCCCTGAAAGGTGATATAATGCCAAAGTTGGTTCATTTCTATCCGAAAAAGACAGCACTCATCAGCTGGGTACTGTAAAACAGCAAAGCCGTGAACGGTAAATAAAGAAACACATAATACTGCATATTCGCCATCGGCAAAAACCGCGGAGGCTGAGAGTATAACACGACAGCAAAGGGGGACGCGAGAACTTGGACTACACAAAAAAAGCTCTTGAGATGCACAGTATCTGGGGCGGGAAGATAGATTACCGTCCGAAAATGGAGTTATGCGACAAGGAGATGCTGAGCATCGCCTACACCCCCGGCGTAGCCGCCCCCTGTATGGAGATAGCGGAGGACCCCTCCAAAAGCTACGACTACACCGGCAAGGGCAATCTGGTGGCAGTCATAACCGACGGAAGCGCCGTGCTCGGCTTAGGCGACATCGGCCCGGACGCGGCCATGCCCGTCATGGAGGGTAAATGCGTCCTGTTCAAGGCCTTCGGCGGCGTGGACGCGGTCCCCATATGCGTGGCCAGCAATGACGTGGATGAGTTCGTGAGGACCGTCTCCCTCATCATGGGCAGTTTCGGAGGCGTGAATTTGGAGGACATCTCCGCGCCCCGATGCTTTGAGATCGAGCGCCGCCTCAAGGAGATTAGCGACATCCCCGTATTTCACGACGATCAGCACGGCACGGCGGTGGTGGTGCTGGCCGCCCTGATAAACGCGCTGAAAATCGTCAACAAGGATATAGGTAGCATCCGCGCGGTTTGCAGCGGCGCCGGCGCGGCGGCTGTGGCCATAGTCAAGCTGCTCATATGCATGGGCCTGAAGGACGTAATCGTCTGCGACCGCTCGGGTATCATATACGAGGGCCGGGAGGGCCTCAACCCCTCCAAGGCGGAGCTGGCCTCCGTCACCAACAGGGGCGGACTGCGTGGGTCTTTGGCCGACGCCATGACGGGCACCGACGTGTTCATAGGCGTCTCCTCCGCCGGACTTGTCAGCAGCGAGATGGTGAGCAGCATGGCGGAGAACTCCATCGTCTTTACTCTGGCAAATCCCACGCCGGAGATTATGCCAGAGGAGGCTCAGGCCGCCGGCGCCGCCGTCATAGGCACGGGACGCAGCGATTACCCCAACCAGATAAACACCGTGCTGGCCTTTCCCGGCATATTCAGAGGAGCACTGGATGTGCGGGCCAGAGACATAAACGATGAGATGAAAATCTCCGCCGCACAGGCGCTGGCCGGACTGATGGGAGACCAACTGCGCCCCGACAACATCATCCCCTCAGCCTTTGATCCCAGAGTCAGAGATGCCGTGGCCTCCGCCGTGGCCGAGGCAGCCAGAAAGACAGGTGTCGCAAGGCTGTAGGCCCTGTCAATCTCAAAGAATAATCAATTGAAAAGATCGACCCTCCGCTCAGTCAGTCTGAGCGGAGGGCAATTATTATGTGTATTTCATCCTGCGTGGCTCATGTTTTTTATATCGCACGGCGTTGTGTTTATTCAACAGGCACTAATACGTGCATCACGACATCCTTTTCTTTTATATATCTATTCTGTAACGGCCCCAAATCAAAGGTGGCGCGCATGGCCCCGGACTGCCTGACATTATGAATCCTCAGCAGCTCATCAAAAGCCGTGAGCATATATGCAGCGCTTGAAAAGGGGTATGACAGCTTAAATGACGCGACTTTTGAGCTTGGGATAAGCAGCACATTTTCGTCATCCTTCTTTTCCCTGAGAGGGATTCCGAAGGTGAGCTCTTGCTCATCACGCCAGGAGTAATTGCGGTAGTCCATGCAGTCAGTGACTATCAAAACTGGCATTGTGTAATCTATGGGGTTTTTTTCTTTAATGGCCTCAAACAAAAAACGGTTCAGCTGATTTGAGATTTCCCCAAGCTTCGGGACTGCTCTGACTTTTTTTATCAAACAGCAGGTTTCCGGATACTCCTGAATATCAAACTTGGGTTCGTCGGCGTTTTTCATCAACCTCCCGACCTTTTCCACAAGCAGGTTGATGGCATTCTGCTTTTCAAGCAGCTTTCCATAGAGCTGTGCAAAATCGCCCGGATGCTTCAGATGCTCTCTGATATCCTCATATACAAAGCCAAAGGATTTAAGCGCCAGCACCGCCGCTATGCGCGAGATGTTTTCGCCGTTATAATATCTGTATCCCGACTTCTCGGATACGTACACAGGCTCAAGCAAGCCCGCAGCCTCCATGCGTCGGATATTGTTCTCGCTCACCCCGAAGCTTTTGGCTATCACTCCTATGGAAAGAAGGCCGCTTCTGTCAAAACTGTCCATCCTCTTTCTCCTTTATCCAGTTCTCCCCGCAATCCCCTACACAACACACCTTATTATTATAGTCCCATAATATCTAACTAGTTTTTATTTGTCAACAACTATCGGAACGCATTCGGGTCCTTCGTGCTGCACTGTGCCGGAACACGCGCTTTCGGAGGTTTTGTCACAATGCATTATTATGAACCATTATTCCTGAAAAAAATCATCATGTTTTTGACATTGGAATTGTTGACTCTTCCAAAGCTGTCAGTGTTATAATTTAAACAAATATCGCAATAGTATTTTGCTGTGTTAAATAAGATCAGTGATGCAGGGATGGTCAATTAAATAAAGGGACGGTCCGTCCTGCATTTTGATAAATATTATATGAGGAGGAATCATATGAGACAGTCTTTAAGAAAGCCCCTCGCTCTCATCCTGATTCTGATGATGGTCATAAGCCTTGTGCCCACGGCCATCGCGGCGGGAATCAACGGGAGCGATGGGAGCAACGACTCAGCGTCCGCTGTCACCGTCGCGGACCTGCAGGCAGCGGCTCCCTTTGTCACTGACCTGCCCGACGGTTTGAGAGCGAACATCCCGCTGACCGGCCTGCAGGCCATCCAGGCGCTGCTGGACAACAGCGGCCTGGAACAGGAACAGCTGGGATCTTTTCCGGATGACTATGTCGCCTTTGCCCTCAGCCTGGGCATGATTGACGGCACAGAGGATCTGGAAGCCATCTGCACAGAGGAGCAGTTGGATAAAATGGCAGGTCCCGCTGAGGAACTGACCAACGCGGTCAACGCAGAGGCGCTTGTGCCCGTGGTCTTCACCTGCCGCGCACAGCCCATCTGCCCCGTCACGTCCGGCGCTGTATCCACAGTGGACTACAATAACGGTACAGCTCCTTCCGAGGAACCCTACAGCAATGAGGACAGCGATATCATCCGCTTCTTCGTCTATGTCGAGACCGACTACGACACGGACGGCGACGGCCAGCTGGACCTTGTAAAGGCTCTGGTACAGCTCCCCCGCTCCGCTGCGGAGGGCAACTATCAGGCGGCCAC
>JAFRAF010000113.1 GCA_017405545.1 Oscillospiraceae bacterium
GCTGTTTATTCCCTTCAGGGGCAAGAAACGTGACAGCATAGGCAAGCGGGATCTGCCCCTGTTCGCCCTGTGCATGGCCCTGTCGGGCTTTTTGCTTGGCAGCCTGGCGGAGGCTGTACCGGGTATGAAGGGCAGTCTTACGGGTGCCCTTATCGGCATAGCCGGACAGCTTGTCGCACTGATAGTTGCTCTTCTGACAGCCCGCGGCGCCGGCAAGAGCGAGCCCGCTGTCAACTCCGGGGGCAAAAGCTCCCTGGCAAGGGTGCTCATATGGTTTCTGCCGGTGACGGCTGCGGCCGCCTTTGTGCCCGACCACATAGTTCGCGGAGTTACAGCCCTCTGCTCCATGGGGGGGATATGCGCCCTCTACCTGACCTGGTCGGGTATGCGCACGGAGCTGACCCGGGCCGCCCGTCAGGCGGAGAGAGACAGCCAGCTTGAGCGGGTCATAGACATGCAGCAGAAGCAGTACGCCGCCCTCAGCGAACAGATAGCGGTGACCCGTGCGGCCAGACATGACCTGCGCCACCACATGTCCGCTCTGTGGAGCTTTGTGGAGGACGGGGACAGGGAGCACCTCAGGGAGTACCTGGAGGTCTACGGCGGGAGCCTGCGTACCGAGGGCCAGCTGAGCATATGTTCGAACTTCGCTGTGGACTCCGTAGTTCAGCACTATCTGGATCTGGCGAAAAAATACGGCGCGGACATCGACGTGTCCATAGACATTAATGAGGACATGGGCATAGATACGCCGGATCTCTGCGTGGTGTTCGGAAACATACTCGAAAACGCGGCGGAGGCCGTAAAAAACGCCCCCAAAGAGCTTCGATACATACGTGTCAGGACGGAAAACGCCCCACACTGGCTGACGATTGTGGTCGGAAACGGCTTCAGAGGGACCATATCCCGGAGCGAGGGCGGCTATCTGTCCTCCAAGTCTGAGGGCCGCATGGGAGTAGGCCTTAAAAGTGTGGAGAGCGTTGCCGAGAAGTACCACGGAGCCGCCGAGTACACAGCTGACGGCGAGGTCTTCAAGGCGTCGGTCATCCTTTTCAAGCGTGATGAGTAAAAAAACACGTGAAAAAGGCCGTAAGAGACAAATTAATTGCGTTAAATTGCCAAAGTAAACTTGCAGTGAGACGATATATGTAGTATAATAAGACGTTAATATATACAATATAGTCGTTTCTGTCATTAATCCGAGGAGGGAGGGAAAGTCCATGGTGAGTATTGCCGTTTGTGTGCAGGCCACGCCCGAGAGGGAGCAGCTCATACGCTGGATAAAGCAGTATTGCCAGCTGTACGGAGTTGAGCATGAGCTGACAGCTTTCCCGCTTCCCGAGGATTTTACCGACGCGACCGCGTATAAGAAGTTTGATTTGGTGTTCATGGCCGCCGGCGGAGCCGAGGGCTTCCTGGCCGCCAGACAGCTCAGGGATGAGGACAGGAACGTAAAGATCATACTGGCTGACGATACGATGGATTACGCGGTGAAGGGAGTAAGGCTCCATTTCACGGATTTTATACATAAGCCGGTTGAGTTCAAGCATGTTGTCAGGGCCATGAAGCTGGCCGGATTGGGACAGTAAAAAGCTGAGACGCCGTATTGATCGCCGGGCAGAGCTTCTGGCGCGGGGAACAGGCAGTGAGCTGATGGAGGTAGCGCGGACGTGGATATTCCCGTTTTGGATCCCAGAACAAAAGTGGATATTCTCAGGGAGATAGCCGACGGGGCTTCCCGCGGCCGGTTTGAGTCCGGCGGCGGGGACGGGGCCTTTGCCGACGTGCTTTTCCGCAGGGCAGGAGCCCTCAACGCCCTGCCCGAGGCCCTTTATGGCGAGCTTGTCCGGATGCTGGGCGAGGATGCGCTGGAAGCGCGGCCGCGCATGTGCTTTGTCCGCTTTGATCCCTCTCCCGGCCACGGGGAACCCGTCAGAATTCCGAAGGGCAGCAGGTTCCGCTGTGATGAGGACGGCCGGCCTGAATACGAGACCGCGGAGGATATCTGCGCGGTGCCCTCTGAACTGAAAGGCGTATTCTACACTGAGGCCGGGCAGAGCATGGTATGGAAGCTGGACAGCTCTTTTGGAATGCCCCTTTTTCAAAGCCAGGAAAAGGGTCGGGAGCTGAGCGGACACAGCTTCCGCATAGCGGACAGCAGGATGCTGTCTGTGAGCGGTCCCTGCGTCATTGAGATAGAATTCAGACAGGGCGACAGACAGATACAGCGCCATACGGCGGAGCTTCTGGCGGAGGAGTCGTTCGCAAAATGGAGCTATTTTAACGGCAAAAACATCCTGCCCTTTGCCTCTGTCAGAGCCGAAGACGGCATTGTGATACTGGAAAAAGACACGGATGACAGACTGTGCCCGGATTCGTCGGGCGATATAGGCGTCAGCTGTAAACTGGGCGGCCCTGTGGATATAAGCATTAAAAACGCCTATATCAGGTGTCTGCCCTCAGCGCCCGCCCCGGCGGACGCCATGGCTGCCGGTGACGTACCCGTTCCCGGGGAGGGAGGATACTGCTTCGGCAGACAGCCCGAGGCAGGCGATGTGTTTTATATACGCTCTGACTCCCTTTTCAGCAAGTGCGGGGCTGAGGCCGAGCTGGGCTTCGATCTGGAGAGCAGGGAGTCCACCGTATACAACGGGCAGCCCCTGTATGAATTGGGAAAGCCCATAATCGACAAAAAAGACGCCGTGGTCATACAGCCCGACGAGGTGTTTATTCAGCAGCTTGTCTGGGAGTACTATAACGGCGAGGGCTGGCGCGCCATGGATGTGAGCGGGACGGCGAACCCCTTTGACGGCAAGGCCGGCGGCGACGCGCGTCTGCGCTTTACGGTGCCGGAGGATATAAGCCCGGTGACGGTCAACTTCGGCCGGGGTTATCACATAAGAGCCCGGGTGGTGTATGTTGAGAACCACACGACCCGTTTTCCGAAGTGGATTGCTCCTTTTGTAAAGGGAATAAGCTGCCGGTGGAGTTATGGGGAGAGAGTGCCCGTGAACTCCCTTTCGGCGGAGAACAACGGACAGATATCCGTACTCAGGGGTTATGACAGAGGCGGAAAGCCCGATTTTGAGCTCTGCCGCGTGTCCGGAGACGAGCCTCGGGCTGTGTACATGTGCTTTGACAGCCTGCCGGAGGCCTGCCCCCTGTCTCTCTTCCTGAATATGAGCATACGCTCCGCAAAGCCGGTGGGCCTGACAGTGGAGGGCTGGACCGGGGAGCGCTTTGAAAAGCTTGATATCCGTGATGATACAGGCGGCCTTACGAGGAACGGCTGCGTCATGGTGAATATAAGAAAGAACATGCCCAAGGCCGAGTTTTTCGGAGCGGGCGGAGCTTGGCTGAGGCTGACAACAGACGTTCAGCCGGAGCCCTGTCCCGTGGCGGAGAGTATAGAGCTCAACGCAGTTCCGGCCCTTGGGCGTCAGATGGGAACCGGCAATGGAAGCGGCGACGCCTGCTGCATGTCCTGTTCCGCGGAGAATGTCTCAGCGATCAAGCTCGCCCCGAACGGGGATTCCCGGTCCGGGACGGAAGAACCTGCCCGCGGCATTATACGCCGGGGCAGACGGGCGGTGAGCGCCCGGGACTTTGAGGAGCTTGTGCGCGGCAATGTCAGTGATCTGAAAGCGGTCAAATGCTTTTCCGGGACCGATGAGACCGGAAAGTCGGCATCGGGCCACGTCTGCCTGGTGCTTCTTGGCCGGGATATGAGCGGCAGAGCGGCGGATGAGCTGTGCCGGGAGGCATGCGAGCTCATCTGCACCAGATGCGACAGCGCCCTTGTATCCTCGGGCAGACTCCATGTGGTTCCCGCCCGTCTGGTGGATATGAATATAGACCTGCTGCTGCGGGCCAGGGGCGGATATATGACCGAGACCGCCCGAGAAGAGATAGTCCGCGCGATTTCAGAATACATAGATTCAGAGCACGGCATAGGCGAGCAGGTAGACCTGTGTGAGCTGGAGCGGCGGGTCAGAGAGCTTGAGAGCGTGGACGCGGTCAAGGGCCTGAACGCCGAGTACTCCTGGCCGGAGAACGGAAAACAGAGATATATGCCGGCTGATGCGGGGCTGAGCAGTAAATTCGGCGCCGTGAAGGTCGGAGAGATAAACATAGCCCTTGTTTAAACGGATGTAAAACCATTTGAAAACGCCTTTTCGAAAGGGGGGAGCCTGCATGCCGCATAATGATTTTTTCCCGGAGCGGAACAC
>JAFRAF010000114.1 GCA_017405545.1 Oscillospiraceae bacterium
AAGTCCGCAGCAAAGCCCGCACAGGACTCCGCCGATAAGTCCCAGACTCAGACAAAGCCGACGCAGAGCAACCAGAGCCAGTCTCATACGCCCGAAAAAACGTCAGAGCCGGTTAATCAGAGCCCTTCCTCGACTAAGACCGACGATACGGTCGGACGGCCCGGGGGCGCAGACGGCGGCAAGACGGCCGGAGCGCAGGAAAAAACTGATAAGGCGGCTGAAATAGCCGGGGAGTCAGCTCACAGCGCAGAGCAGGGCGACGCCGGATACTCGGAGGAGTCCGGGATGGATTTAGATTACCGTACCGGGATGGACCAATACATGACGGGCCCCGTGCCGGAGGGAAAGCCGGTCCCGGTGGATCCTCAGAACACGACAATAACCGATGTGGCCCATACCTGCACCATATCCATATCTTGTGCCGCCATTTTAGGCAATATGGACTGGCTGGACCCGGATAAGACGGAGCTTGTGCCCGGGGACGGCTGGATATTGAAGCCCACATCCGTCACCTTTTACGAGGGCGAGAGCGTATTCAATGTCCTGCAGAGGGTGTGCAAGCAGAATAAGATACACATGGAGTTTGAAAACATGCCCCTTTACAACAGCGCGTATATCGAGGGAATAAACAACCTCTACGAATTCGACTGCGGAGAGCTGTCAGGCTGGATGTACAAGGTGAATGACTGGTTCCCCAATTACGGCTGCAGCCGCTACGCCATTCATGACGGAGACGTGGTAGCCTGGGTCTATACCTGCAATCTGGGAATTGACGTGGGCGGTTATTCCGCGGCGGTAGGTTAAACGCTTATGGGAGAACGTGACACCTTTTCCAGTTGCCATCCGGCGGTTGTGTTTCTTTATTTCTGTCTGGTCTTTCTGTTTTCCATGTTTTTTACACACCCGCTGTGTCTGGGCATATCGCTCCTTTGCGGGCTGGGTTATCATATCTATCTGAACGGACGGAAATCTCTCCGCTACCTCCTGGGATTTCTGCTGCCGCTGATTATTCTGGCGGCCCTGGTAAATCCGGCCTTTTCCCACGAGGGAGCCACTATACTGACATATCTGCCCTCCGGCAACCCTCTGACGCTGGAGAGCATACTCTACGGGCTGGCCGCAGCCATGATGCTGGCCTCGGTGATAACCTGGTTTTCTTGCTATTCCGCGGTGATGAGCTCGGACAAGTTTGTATATATTTTCGGTCGGGTCATCCCGGCGCTGAGTCTGGTACTGAGCATGACTCTCCGCTTTATCCCGAAATTCAAAGACCAGTTTACCGCCGTAAAGGAGGCGCAGAGCTGTATAGGCCGCGGCACGGAGAACGGGCCCTTATTGAAAAGGCTGAAAAACGCCGTGCGCATCCTGTCCATAGTGACCACCTGGGCGTTGGAGAACGCCATTGAGACGGCGGACAGCATGAAAAGCCGGGGCTACGGTCTGCCGGGGAGGACGGCGTACTCCATATACCGCTTTGACGGGCGGGACAGGGCGGCGCTTTTGTGGCTCTGTTTCTGCGGCTTTTATATAATATCCGCCTGGGCGGCAGGGGGCTTTTACTGGCGCTGGTATCCCACTGTAAAGGGTACAGACTGGACAGCCCTCAACCTGAGCTTCCAGCTCATGTATATGCTGCTCTGCCTGACCCCCGTGCTCATGGACGTTTACGCGGATATCAGATGGAAAAGGCTGCTTAATGGAGGAACAGAAATTTGATACAGAGCATCAATTTTCCCATTGCGCCTTACTGCATTGCCCCTTACGGCGGATGGGATGGATTAAAAAGCAGACTGGATGCCCTCGGAATCGACGGCGTCGAGGCAATATATGACCCGGACTCGATAGATGACAGCTTTCCTGCCTCGATGATGACAGGCTATCACATGCTCTTCTACCCGGACTGGCTGGATTTTTACCGGCACGATGAAAAGAAGCTGCTGGAAAAATTCGGTGACTGGGAAATGATAGGAAAGATCTATCGCGGAACCGAGCCGGAGTCGCTCCTGTCACAGTTCAGGGTCGACCTTGACAGAGGACGGCGGCTCGGGACGAATTATATGGTTTTCCACGTCTCCGACGTGTCGCTGGAGGAGTCCTATACATACCGCTGGCTCCACTCAGACTACGAGGTGCTGGACGGAGCCATAGAGTTTATCAACGAGCTTCTGCGGGGAGTGGAGCCCAGCTTTGACTTCCTGGTCGAAAACCAGTGGTGGCCGGGCTTTACATTTACCGAGCCGGAGAAAACAGAGTATCTGCTCTCACATATAGAATATCCGAGGACGGGCATCATGCTGGACACGGGACATCTGATGAACACAAACAGGGACATCCGCAGTCAGGCTGACGGAATAAAATACATTTCCGAAATGATAGATCTGCACGGATCAATGAAGGACCGCATAAAGGGCATGCATTTTCATCAGAGCGTAAGCGGCAGATATGTCAAAAAGAACACCGGTAAAATGCCGGAGAATTACCCGAAGGGTTATTTTGAGGCCTTCGCCTTCTCATATCCCCATATACAGCAGATAGACCGGCACAGACCTTGGACGGACCCCCGGTGCACCTTGCTTCTGGACAAGGTCGAGCCCCTGTATCTCACCCATGAGCTGTCCCAGGGGCCCAACAGGCCCCAGCTCGCCTCTACAAAGCGGCAGCTCGGGACCATAAGAAAAGGGAAAGGACGTTGAGCGGGGCGGTTCTTAAAATTGAAGATCTGAGCTTTACCTACCCGGAACAGTCGAAACCGGCATTGAACAGCGTTTCACTGGAGCTGCCGAGGGGCAGCTTTGCCGTACTCTGCGGCCCCTCAGGCTGCGGGAAAACGACCCTTCTGCGCCAGTGCAAATCGGCGCTTGCCCCACATGGGAATAAAACAGGGCGTATACTCATCGACGGAAAAGATCTGTCTGAGCTGGATGAGCGGGAGCAGAGTCAGCGCATAGGCTTTGTACAGCAGAGCCCGGAAAACCAGATCGTTACGGACAAGGTCTGGCACGAGCTGGCCTTCGGACTGGAGAGCCTCGGCTTTGACACCCCGACCATCCGCCGCAGAGTGGCGGAGATGGCCTCCTTTTTCGGCATACAGACCTGGTTTTACAAAAACGTAACGGAGCTGTCCGGAGGTCAGAAGCAGCTTTTGAATCTGGCCTCCATCATGGTTATGCAGCCGGAGCTGCTCATCCTTGACGAGCCGACGAGCCAGCTGGACCCGATAGCGGCGGGGGAGTTTATTGCTGCCCTTGGGAAAATAAACCGCGAGCT
>JAFRAF010000115.1 GCA_017405545.1 Oscillospiraceae bacterium
AATATCAGGGCCATGACCACGCTGCCGAACACGCTCAGCCGCCCGTTCAGGCAGGAGAGGGTGATCACAACGGCGACGGATATGAGCAGGATGCACTGCTTGAGGTATTTTTCCCTGCTGCAGACAACGCTCATGCTGACCATCGCGAGTGCCATGATAAGGCCGGTGTTTGCCGTTACAGATCCCACGGCGTTGCCCACGGCCATATCGTTCTTGCCGTCCATGGCGGCAATCACCGATACAAGGGCCTCCGGCATGGTTGTGGCGAGGCTGACAATTGTGGCGCCGATTATAAATGTGGGTATATTGAGAGCCTTGGCGATCCAGCTCGCCGCGTCCACAAACACATCTCCGCCCTTGACTATAAGGGCGAGGCCTACCGCGAATAAAACGTACATTAACAGCGATTCCATATTGTCCTCCAAAAAAATTCAGGTACATCATGTACCTGAACTGAAAAGACACAGGTACAGCAATGCCATACTTGAGTCTCAATATTTAAGACAAGCCAGATCATACTTAAATGACCAGTGCTGTTGACTTGCCACGCCGTAAGCGCCATTTACTCCCTCAATGTCCTGCCAATATAACATATGTGCGGTGAAAAGTCAATATTTTTCTGCCTGCATTCTTTTTTCTGACCGTTGATAAACTCAAACTGCGGAGAAAAAATGTCTGCACTGGACATGGGACAGCCTGCGCCATCCGGGTAAAAGCCTTTTTATGGCAGCGATAAAGATGCAGAAAAGCCGGACAAAACCGGCTGCAACGGGATAAGAGGATTATATGCAGGGAATTGTGTGCAAAAGGACGCCATATAAGTCATGGTTGAGAGCGTTTTGTAGTAATCGACATTTTTTGCCCGAGTATTTGTGCAAACTTGACAGTTGAAATAATCGGTTTACGTGGTACAATAAAAACGGTATAAAATGGGTATTAAGAAGAGTTTTTTTGAAAAAACAGAGTGATATTTGATAAGATGGAACACTTGTTCTTTTGATATAAAGCCATGTGCCGGCAAACAGCACATGTTCCTGACGAGCCGCTCGGCAAAACCGCTGAGATGCTTGTTTTAGTATTGGAGATGAAAACGCGATGAGTATTCTCAATATCGCATCCCTTTTGGGCGGCTTGGCACTTTTCTTATATGGCATTTCCCTGATGGGCGACGGCCTGAATCAGGTTGCCGGCAACAAACTCCAAGTGGTTCTGTACCGCCTGACCAGCAACCCTTTTAAAGGCATCCTGCTTGGCATCGGCGTTACCGCGCTGATTCAGTCGTCATCGGCCACCAGCATCATGGCCATAGGCTTCGTCAACTCGGGTCTCATGCAGTTTGCCCAGGCCGTGAGCATTATTCTGGGCTCCATAGTGGGCACAAGTACCACGGGATGGATCGTCAGCCTGTCATTTCTGGGGGCAAGCAGCGGGTGGATGGAGCTGCTCTCCACCGCCTTCATCACCGGCGTTCTGGCTACCATAGGCATTATCCTTCATAAATTCAACAAAAACCCCACCAAGCGCAAGGTGGGTACAGTTCTGCTGGGCTTTGCTGTTTTGATGTACGGCATGACCGCTATGAGCGCTGCGGTGGCGCCTCTGCGGGAGAGCGAGCGATTCATCGTGCTTTTGACCAAGTTCTCCAATCCGGTCCTGGGCATTCTGGTGGGTATGGTTTTTACTGCTGTCATACAGTCCTCGGCGGCGGCGGTGGGTATTTTGCAGGCCCTGAGTATGACGGGCGCGCTGCGCTTCTCGGCGGCATTTCCCATAATCCTGGGTATTGCCGTGGGCGGCGCCCTGCCTGTCCTTATCAGCGCTCTGGGGGCGTCTTTGAATGCCCGGCGTACTGCTCTGGTCCATCTCATCATCGACATTCTCGGGGCTCTGTTCTGCGGCGTGGTTTTTTACGCGGCTAACACCGTTCACCCGTTTTCTTTTATAAATGCCACCATGAACCCGGTGTCCGTGGCGGCGCTGAACACTGTTTTCCGCATCGTCACGGTGGCGGTGCTTACCCCTTGCATCAGCCTGCTGGAAAAGCTGGTGTGCTTAATCATGCCCGCGTCAAGGGAGTCGGCCGGGGATAAAGCCGATGCCGATTGGGATTTGCTGGAGGAACGCTTCATCTCCCACCCCGCGCTGGCCATTGAACAGAGCCGCATTGTGGTAATCTCCATGGCGGGTTATGTATGGAAGAACCTGACCCTGGCGCTCCAGCTTTTGCGGGATTACAGTGAAGAGGTTTTCCAGGAGGTCCAGGAGCTGGAGGACCTGGTGGACCGGTATGAAGATAAGCTCGGAACCTATCTGGTCAAGATCAACTCCAAGGAGCTGACAAGGGCACAGAATGAGGATCTTAATAAATTTCTCCATGCAATTACAGATTTTGAGCGTATCTCTGACCACACTGCCAATATCGCTGAGAGCGCGAAAGAGATTGCGGAAAAGCAAATCGAGTTCAGCCCCGCGGCTGCCCGTGAGCTGGAAGTGCTCCAAGAGGCCATACGGGAGGGGGTGGACATGGCCATTCGGGCCTTTACAGACAGCGATTACGATACCGCGATGATGGTGGAGCCCTTGGAGGAGCTCGTCGACAATCTGTGCGATGAAATAAAGCACCGCCACATTGACCGCCTGCAAACGGGCATTTGCACCATCCAGCACGGTTATGTATTTAACGATCTGCTGACCAGTTACGAGCGTATCAGCGACCACTGCTCAAACATTGCCGTGGCCATGATCGAGCTGGAGCATGACTCCTTTGACACTCACAACTATCTGGAAAACCGGTTAAACATGAAGGACGAAGAGTTTGACCGGTACTACAGAGAATTCGAGGCCAAGTACAGCCTGTAATTCACGCGAAAGAGCTTAAAACCTGATATTGTCATTCAAAAGGCTTTCCTGAACGCAAGGGTTCCGGAGAGCCTTTTTCAGCCCGAGAGACAAGGTGCGGCAGGGGATGAACGGATCCGCGGACAGTGTGTCAAAAATAATGCCTTTTCGGTCAAAACCCAGAGAAATGTGTATTAATCGCCCGTATATTTGTACGATTTTGACAGTTGAAGCTGTCATTTTTTGTGATATAATAATAATGGGAGAAGATAGGCATTCTAATTGATTTCTTTGTAAAAAACCGAGGTATTGAATGACGGTATTCGACGTATTAACTATGCTGTGCGGACTCGCGTTTTTTCTGTTCGGCATGTCGTTCATGGGGGAAGAACTGAAAAATGTAGCCGGGAACAAGATGGAATCCATACTGTGGCGGCTTTCGTCTACACCCATTAAGGGCTTGCTGCTGGGCACCTTTGCCACAGCTGTGATACAGTCCTCCTCCGCGACCACGGTCATGGTGGTCAGCTTTGTAAACGCCGGAATGATGAAGGTCAGCCAGGCCATTACGGTCATAATGGGAGCTGAGATAGGTACCACAATGACGGGCTGGCTGCTCACACTGGCCAACATCTCCGGAGAAAGCGGCCTGTCGAGGCTGTTTTCCACATCCACCTTCCTGCCCGTGGTGGCTGTAATCGGTATAGCCCTGCGCATGTTCGGACGGAAAAAAACCGCCAGGCACACGGGTGGGATACTGCTCGGCTTCTCCGTGCTCATGTACGGCATGATGATAATGAGCCAGACTGTCACGCCGCTGAAAGAGGATCCGAATTTTGTCGGAATACTTACTCTGTTTTCCAATCCGATACTGGGAATACTGGCCGGCACGCTCCTGACGGTGGTCATTCAGAGCTGTTCCGCCGGCGTAGGTATTCTCCAGGCCCTGTCAGTGACAGGCGTACTGAGCTATGCGGAATGCATACCCCTTATTCTGGGCATGAATCTGGGCGCATCCACCCCAATACTCATCGCCATGATGGGCTCCAACAAAAACGGCAAGCGGGCGGCTATAGCTTATCTGGTCTGCAATATTCTGGGAATAATAATCGTCGCCGTATTGTACTATCCGCTGCGGGCTTTGCTTGGGCTGAGCGTTTTTGACGCGGTGGCCAATACGGTGGGGATAGCCACGCTGAACACTGTTATGCGAGTGTTAGTCATGATGATACTGCTGCCCGCCCACAAGGGCGTCGAGAAGATCGTCTACTCCATCGTGAAGTACAGAGCCGATGAGGACGCCGATGAGGAGGACCTGAAAAAGCTCAACGACCGGGCCCTTCGCTCGCCCCAGGCGGCTGTGGCCCTCAGCGAGTCGGCGGTGTATAAGATGGCGGATATTGCCGAGGGTAGCATTTATCAGGCCTTTGACCTGTTCAGAAACTATGACAAGAACGGATCTCAGATACTTGTGGGCAAGGAAAACCTCCTTGACAAGTATGAGGGCAAGCTGGGCGAGTTTGTGCTGAAAATACTACACGGAGAGGTCCACCCGGACCAGCAGCCCGTAGCGGAAAAGGTGCTCAACGCAATAGGGGAGTTTGAACGGCTTGGAGACCACATGCTGAACATAGTGGAGCTGGCCGATGAGGTCTATGAGAAAAAGCTGGAATTCTCCCCGGAGGCCGACAGAGAGTTGGGGGTGCTGGAGAGCGCCATAAGGGATGTCCTGGGCATGGCGGTAGAGTCCTTCAAAACCAATAACAGGGAGCTGGCTCTGCGGGTCGAACCCCTTGAGGAGGTCATCGACATGATGTGCGATGAGATGAAGGTGCGCCACGTCACAAGACTGCAAAACGGTATCTGCAACGTTATCAGCGGCTTCGTGTTCAATGACCTGCTGACCAACTGCGAGAGGATTTCGGATCACTGCTCGAATATAGCCATATGCGCGCTGAGGGCGAGCGGTATAAATACTCTGCCCCATGAATACGCTGAGAACGCGAATCAGACGGAGTCATACGCGGAGGCATTTAAGGAGTATTCCGATAAGTATCTTATGAACCTTAGGAATGAAAACTTGTCCGGGCAGAATTAAGTATATGATAACGCAAAAGGAGCATGCGTGCCGCATGCTCCTTTTTATGTATGTCTTATAGTTTTCGATCACTGCGTGAAAAAGCTGTAAATGCGATCCCTGTAGTCGGGGGCGGTGTCGAAGGCCGCGTGCCCGTAGCCTGTGTACATGAAAAGCTGGAAATCAGGCCTTAAGTCCAGACGCTCGGCTATCTCCATCGTGGCATCTGAGTCCAGGACGGAATCCTCAAACACCCCTATGGCCAGGACCGGACACTGTATCCCATCCAGCCGGTCTGCCGCATTGAACTCCTTTATGCTCTCAGCCAGTATCACAAAACGGGAGAGCTCCTGCTCCGTGGTAGCCTGGCCCGCGGATATGAGCAGGTCTTTGAACTGCTCATATACATCGGGCGGATAGAGTTCCCTTCCGAAGTCCAGATAGAGTCCCACGCCGTCCTTTTTCTTTGCGATATCGATCCACCTGTCTATAAGCTCAAGCTGCTTCGGCTGCCGGACATGGGCGGATGTTGAGCCCAGGACCATCATACGCACCAGCTCCGGGTGCTCTATGGCAATGACCATGGCCATCATGCCCCCCTGTGACGCTCCGAACAGGTGTATGTCGCGCAGACCGAGGGCATTGATAGCTTCCGCGGTATCTTCTGCCATCTGTTCAATGGAATAGAGGACAGGCAGCTCCCGGCGCCTGTCAAAGACGTAGACGGTAAAGTCCTCCGCCATGACGGCGTACTC
>JAFRAF010000012.1 GCA_017405545.1 Oscillospiraceae bacterium
GCGTGACAGAAACCGCTGAGGCCCTCGCCTCAGTAATAGGGGACGAGCAGTTCAGCCAGCTCCCCGACGGCTCCAATGTCTGCAATATCAGCTCTGATCAGATAAAGGAACTGGCGGGCGGCCAGGATACGGGCAGCGCCGCGCTCACCCTCACCCTCAGCAAAGACGGGGTCATGGATATCACCTTCACATCATACAAGAGCGGCCAGGCCCTTGAGTTCAGCATGAACTGCAAGGGACAGAGCTTCGCCATGGAGCTCAAAGCGGTCTGCGGAACCGCCTTAGTCACCCTTGAGTGCGACTCAAGCCAGACCGAGGCCAATTTGAGCGCCAGCGTATTCATCCCCGGCGTAATCACTGCGGACATCAGCTCCAGGGCCGTCGCCGAGGCCTGCACCGAAGAGGTGCCCTCCGCTCCCCCCGAGGGCGCCGAGGTTGTGGACATTCTGGATGTACTGGCCAATATGCTGATATCCGGCACGGATACTACGGAGCAATAAACAATGGATTTTGTCAAAGGAAAACGAAGTGTAGCACTGCTGTTGGCGGGTACCGTTTTGTTCTTCATCCTCAGCAAAATACTGTCCATTCACGAAAGCCGCTTTGCCGCCTCCTGCACTGTGCTGGGCGCAGCCTGCTTCATGATGGCCATAAACTGCGATTTCAAATGGTGCCGCTGCCCCTATTGCAAAAAGACGATATTCGCACAGCTGTTTTTCGCTAAAAAATGTCCCTACTGCGAACATGAGCTGCCCACCAGGGACCATCCGGTCTATGTTGATTTTATCCCCAAGGACGCCGATATACCCCATAAGAACCACAAGCCGCAAAGGCATAAAAAGCCCAGCGGCGAGGACACCCGCAACTACGGGAAACCCAAGAAAAAATAACAGGCCCCACGGCCGGATCAAGGGCCTTCCAAGTACACAATTGCATTTAACTCAAGCGGGCTGTCGGCAAAAGTCTTCAGTTTTGTCGGCAGCCCGGCCCGCATACGCGGAGAGGCGGTTCCATGCCGCCGAATAACAGTAAACGGAGAATAAAATGGCAAAACGCAAAGGCACGGAAAAAGGGAATAAAAACCAGACAGACCTGAGCAACATCGTGGGTCTCAACGCCGAGGTGCTTGAGCAGTCCATAACGGACACGCTTGAAACAAACTACATGCCCTACGCCATGAGCGTAATCGTCAGCCGGGCCATACCGGAGATCGACGGCTTCAAGCCCTCCCACCGCAAGCTGCTCTACACCATGTACAAGATGGGCCTGCTGAACGGAGCCCGCACCAAGTCCGCCAACATAGTCGGACAGACAATGCGTCTGAATCCCCACGGCGACTCCGCCATATATGAGACCATGGTCCGCCTCTCCAAGGGAAACGAGGCCCTTCTGACCCCCTTTGTGGACTCCAAGGGCAACTTCGGCAAGGTCTGGTCCCGGGATATGGCCTACGCCGCCTCCCGTTACACGGAGGCCAAGCTTTCCCCCATCTGTGCCGACATAGTCCGGGATATAGACAGGGACACCGTGGACTTTGTGGACAACTATGACAGCAGCACTCAGGAGCCCACCCTGCTCCCCACGGCCTTCCCCAACGTCCTGGTCTCAGCCAACACCGGCATAGCCGTGGGCATGGCCTCAAACATATGCGGCTTCAACCTTGCTGAGGCCTGTCAGGCGGCCTCGGAGTATCTCTCCGATCCGGATTTTGACATACTCTCCGTCATGCCCGCCCCCGATTTCCCCACCGGAGGCGAGCTCATATACGACCCATCCGAGATGGCGTCCATATACTCCACAGGCAGGGGCAGCGTCAAAATCCGCTCCCGCTGGCGCTATGACAAAAAGGACAACCTCATAGAGGTATATGAGATACCCTACTCAACCACGCTTGAGGCCATAATAGACAAATCCGCCGAGCTCATCAAGGCCGGCAAGCTCCGTGAGATATCCGACATGCGGGACGAGACGGATTTGAGCGGTCTTCGTCTGGCCATAGAGCTCAAGCGCGGCACCGACCCCGAAAAGCTGATGCAGAAGCTCTTCAGGCTCACAAGCATGCAGGACAGCTTCTCCTGCAATTTCAACATACTCATAGCCGGCACTCCCCGGGTCATGGGCGTCCGTGAGATTCTGGACGAGTGGTGTTCATGGCGGCTCGAGTGCGTCAAGCGCCGGGTCTATTACGACATGAAGGGGAAGCAGGATAAGCTCCACC
>JAFRAF010000116.1 GCA_017405545.1 Oscillospiraceae bacterium
CTCCAGGCTGAGCTCCCCGCATACTCTTATATCCGTAAAGCCGGCCTCTCCGAGCATTTCACAGAGCTCGTCGACACTGTGGAGATACTCCACATGCTCCTCCCGCTCTCTGCGCCAGAGCCCGCCCTCGGCTTCGAACAGATCCATCCCGTATATACAGGCGTTTTCGTCCTCGTCGTATTGGGCCCGCCATATGCAGAGGACATCCTCCGTCTCATCAAGAAAGACCTGTCCGTCATAATCCATCAGCTTTTCACGCGGGATGATGTCAAAGACAAAGAGCCCGCCGGGCTCTACAAAGAGGTGCAGCCTTCTGAATATCTCGGGCAGCGCCTCAGGGGGAACATAGTTTATCCCGTCCATGGAGCAGTATGCGCCGTTGACAGTGCCGTAGAGATCCAGCTCCTCCATGGGCTGATTAATAAAAAGCGGCCGTAAAACGCCGCTTTTTTCATCTGTTTTTGCCATGGCCTTCGCCAGCATCTCGGCAGAGGCGTCAGTACCGGTCATGTCATATCCGCGGCCCGCCATTATCCAGGTCAGTGTACCCGTACCGCAGGCCAGGTCGAGAAGTGATTTTCCCCCGAGCTCGGAGAACAGCTTTTCGTAGTAATCGGCAAAGGCCTCGTAGTCCACATCCCGGGTAAAGCTGTCGTAAAACCCGGCCAGACCGCTATATGAGTTCATTCCTCATCGCATCCCGCAAGCCTGTCAAATATGAGCTCATACCCGCCTGTACCGTACTGAAGGCTCCTGTTCACACGGCTGATAGTGGCGCTGCTGGCCCCGGTGGTCTCGAGGATGTCCTTATATATCCTGCCCTCATTCAGGAGCTCAGCCACCTGATAGCGCTGCTCCATGGACTTGAGCTCATTTATCGAGCACAGGTCCTCCATAAACGCCACAGCCTCCTCCTCAGTCTTCAGAGCGAGAAGGGCCTTATACATACCAGTTCTGTTAGTATCACTATTTTTCTTTTTCATAACGGCCTCCGGAAAAACGCTTTTCGGCAGATAAACACTCAAGACACTATTATGCATTTATCAAACAGCTAATACGATATTATCTCAGCAATCTGCCACTACATATATTATAACATTAAAGAATAAAAGTAAATAGGTTTTTTTATTTTATTAACAAATTAAAGTAAATAATTACCAAACGCCTCCGAACAGCGTCATAAAAAGCCGGACATATCCGTCACTGACATAAGCCAAGCGGATATGTCCGCTATTATAACCACAAGTTGAGGCTTTTTAGATTGCAGGGGACAATTATACTATTCAAAAAAAGCACAGTTATCTCATCAGCTGTCCTTTTTCTTTTTCAGCTCGAATTTCGGCTCCTTGTGCGCGATGATCCTGGCGATATTACCCCGATGCTGGACATAAATAATTATAACCACAATGACAGACAGCGCTATTGTAAGCGGATCCCGCTCACCGAATAGTATCAGCAGTGGCGGGAATGTGAATGTCGCCGTGAGAGATGCTATTGACACCGTCCTGGTTATCATTACGACGACAGCGAAAATAAGTACAAGCAAAATACATACGCGCCAGTCCATCATGAGCGCTATTGCGCAGCCTACAGCCACGCCTTTGCCGCCTTCAAATTTGAAAAGCACTGGCCAGCAGTGTCCGATGATGCAGGCCAGACCGGCGATCGCCTCGCCGCTGTCCCCCATGAGCCACATGCCAATCATCATACTTATTACAGTCTTAAGAAGGTCACCGGCCAGAGTGAGCAGTCCGGACGTAATACCGAATACACGCGCCACATCTGTAGCCCCGGCGTTTCCGCTGCCGTACTTCCTGATATCCAGTTTGAAAAGGGCCTTGGACACTAAGATTGACGAGCTCACAGAGCCCAGAAGATACGAAACGATAATAATTATCAGATATATTATAAACTCTTTCATAAAGCAGTACCAATATTCACATCAAAAACTGAGTTCCCATGCACAGGCAGGGCATCAATATCTTAAGCTGTGATTTAGTATCAAAACTATACTACAATTCATGAGGGAATACAAGAATAAAAAATATAGACCGGAACCAGTTTGAAATCAATTCAGCGCATCTCCGCATTTCCGCATCATTTCACTCACCTGTCTGCCCAGGAGCCTGTTTTCTTCATTTTTAAAGGCGGGATCCTCATCCATAACAAGCGCCGCCGCCTGTCTGGCCGCTTCCATAACCTTCATATCGGAGTTCAGGTCCACAATATGGAACACCGGCAGGCCGTGCTGTCTCTTGCCGAAAAAATCACCGGGTCCGCGCAGCTTCAGATCCTCCTGGGCTATCTTGAAGCCGTCATTTGTTTCACACAGGGTTTTGAGCCGTTTATGGGACAGTTCGCTGCTCTTCCCCTCAAAGAGAACACAGTATGATTTATGCTTTCCCCGTCCCACTCTGCCGCGGAGCTGGTGCAGCTGGCTCAGGCCGAAGCGGTCGGCATTTTCGACCACCATCAGTGCGGCGTTGGGCACATTCACGCCCACCTCTATAACTGTCGTGGCGACAAGAATATCGGATTCTCCCCGGACAAATGCGTCCATGACCCGGTCTTTCTCCGAGGGCTTCATTTTTCCATGAATAAGAGAAACCCTAAGTTCGGGAAAGACCTGCTCCTGCAGGGCTTTTGCGTACTCCTTTACCGGCTTGAGATCCGGCTCACCGTTCTCGCTGTCCTCCACCATGGGACAAACTATGTACACCTGCCTGCCCTCCGCAACGAGGCGGCGAATGAAATTGTTTATGCGCTGCCGCATGTCCTCAGTGACCACATAGGTATCAACAGTCTGCCTGCCCGGAGGCAGCTCGTCGATGACAGATATATCCAGATCTCCGTAGATGATCAGGGCGAGGGTACGGGGTATGGGCGTGGCCGACATGACCAGCACGTGCGGGGAGTTCCCTTTCTGGGACAAGGCTGCCCTCTGCTGCACTCCGAAGCGGTGCTGCTCATCGGATATGACAAGTCCCAGGCCGCAGTACTCCACTCCCTCGGAGATGAGGGCGTGGGTACCTATGACGAGGTCAGTCTCACCTGTGGACAGTCTGCCCAGGGCCTCTCTGCGTTTCTTTGCGCCCATGCCGCCCGTGAGTATATCCACCCGCATGCCCAGGGGTTCAAGAAGCTCGGACAGAGAGGAATAGTGCTGGGTGGCCAGTATCTCTGTCGGCACCATAAAGGCGCTCTGATATCCGGATTTCCACGCATACCAGGCGCAAGCCGCCGCGACAACAGTTTTACCGGAGCCCACATCGCCCTGTACAAGTCTGCTCATGGGCTTTCCGGAAAGCATATCGGCTATGCAGTCCTCTATCACCCGCTTCTGTGCTTTTGTCAGCTCAAAATCCAGCGCATCATAGAACTCTCCCAGATCGCTCTTATTCATCAGCGGAGCCGACTGCAGCTCCGTGCTCTTTCTCGCGGAG
>JAFRAF010000117.1 GCA_017405545.1 Oscillospiraceae bacterium
GATGACGAATGCTGCTGTAAGGACACAGAGTGCGCCGATGAGTGCTGCTGCGGCGAAAAGCCACAGGAGCAGTGCTGTGAGGGCTCCTGCAGCTGTGATTGCGATGAGCCCAAGTACGAGGGCGGTCAGAGCTACTCTCATTTTTAAGGCAGCAGGCAAATATCAGCAGCAGTAAAAACTGCAAAGAGCGGAGCCGCCTGATTTTCTCGGGCGGCTCCGTTTTCGCGATGGGACAATTGTGAGTTAAACATAGTTATTGATTTTCACGCAAAGGGATTGACAAAGATACAGACGTCAATTATAATAACCGTACTAATATGATTATTACAGTTTGCTGCTACAGGAGGAACTGAGAATGAAGGAAAAAACGAAGAATATCATCGCATGTATACTTGCGGTACTTCTGCTGGCCGGCGTCTGCGGAAGTACCGCTGTCAGCGTCAGCACCATGAGGACAATGAACAGTATGCGTGAGGATATGGACAGGGTGCTCAACAGGGATGTGGACGTTCCCCAGGAGGACGATGTGACCATAGCGGGCTCATATGTCATAAAGTCCACCACCGATATCTCCGATGCCTACAAATCCGGCGATACCTCCGCCCTGGACGACAAGCAGAAGGAGACCCTGGACATGGCGTCCAAGGTTCTGGACAGCATAATCAGGGACGGCATGAGCGACTATGAGAAGGAGCTGGCCGTGTATGACTGGATGACGGGCGAGCTGCAGAACGATCAGGGACTTTTGACCGTCATACCCTCGACCAGTGCGGACTGTGACAACCCCTACGGAGTCCTCAAGTACCACAACGCGGTATGCGTGGGATATGCCACTACCTTCAGGCTCTTTATGCAGATGCTGGACATCCCCTGTATGGTGGTGCACAACACGGATATGTACCACTCCTGGGATATGGTTCAGCTGGATGGGGAGTGGTATCACACCGACATCTACAGCGACGCCGGAAGCGGGAATCACTCCAACTTCAATATGAACGACACACTCTGTTCCTCTGGCCACAGCTGGAACACCGATTTTTTCCCGGCGGCCGACGGCATAAAGTACAACTACGGCTATCAGAACAGAGTCATGGTGGAGGATAAATTTGAGATCCCGGCCATGATGAAGGAAGCTCTGGAGGCAAAGGAAGGCGCCATGTTCCTGGGCTTCGGCCCCGAGTTCACCGAGGAGGACGCACAGGTTGTGGAGGCCATGCTGAACGGCATAGAGTCCGTTATGAACGACAGTGAAGAGTATTGGCAGCTTTGGACGAGTCACAACTGGGTGCCTATCGGCAGAGAGGGATACCTGCTGCAGATAAGCATAGAGGATTATTCTGAGGGCGGTTCCCCCGACTACGAGCTCTCCGATGAAGATATCGCGGGCATAGAAGAGTCGATATCCGAGGCCTTTGATGTGGATTATGTCTACAGCGAGGACAGCGGCAGTTCGGATGAATACTACTACGCAGATGACGGTGAAACACGCACAGTGACCGTAACGAACGCAAAGGGGTAAAACATGAGAAAAGCTTTATTACTGATAACACTATTTGCGCTGGCAATTGTACTTTGTGCCTGCGGTGCGAAAGAGGAAGCCCTGGTCAGCATGTACGATTTGCAGCAGACCATGATGCAGGCGGATGATTCTCTGCCGGATATGAAGACCGTCAACAGCAGCGCCGAGGACGCGGATGAGCTCTTTGAGTATCTGTCGGACATGCCCTATGACAAGGTCGAGGGTTATTTCCTGGCCTATTCGTCCGAGGGCAAGGCGGACGAGATAGCGGTCATAGCCGTAAAAAACAGCGCGGATATAAACGAGGCGGTTGACAGCCTCAGGGAGCATCAGGACGGACGGGTCAAGCTCTATACCCAGTACGACCCCACCCAGACCGGCAGGGCAGAGGACGGGCTCGTGTTCTCAAACGGGAGATACGCCGCGCTGATAATCTCCGATAATCAGCAGGCGGTAAAGGCTGCGTTTGAGGAGTTTCTGGCGAAGTAAGCATTGAATTGAGAGTATACGGGGGGCATAAAGGTGGTATTCAGCAGTACGGTTTTCTTATGCGGCTTTTTGCCGGCGGTGTTGATCATATACTACCTGTGTCCCCTGTGTGTCCGTAATCTTTTCCTGCTTGTCGCGAGCCTGATATTCTACGCATGGGGAGAGCCCGTATACGTACTTATAATGCTTTTCACCATACTTTTCGACTACGGCGCGGGACTTTTAATAGAGAAAGCTGAGGGCGGCGCAAAAAGAAAAGCGCTGCTTGCGCTTACTGTCATCGTCAACTTGGGCATACTGTGTTTTTTCAAATATACGGATTTTGCCATCGAGACCGCGAACTCCCTGTTCGGCACGGCTGTGTCATATATGCGGCTTGCCCTGCCGATTGGCATTTCTTTTTATACTTTCCAGACCCTGTCATATGTGGTGGACGTCTACAGGGGAAATGTGCGTGCCCAGCACAGGATAGTCGACTTTGCCATGTATGTGACCATGTTCCCCCAGCTCATAGCGGGACCCATAGTCCGATACTCGGACATAGAGCATCAGCTCTCCGGGCGCGAGGTGACGGCTGAACGCTTTTCAAAGGGCGTATTCCGTTTTATAATCGGGCTGGGGAAGAAGGTCCTGCTGGCAAATCAGATAGGTCTGCTGTGGGACGAAGTATATGCCCTCGGCGGTGACATGTCCGCCCTGACGGCCTGGCTCGGCGCTCTGGCATTTACTTTCCAGATATACTTTGATTTCTCCGGGTACTCGGACATGGCCGTTGGTATAGGCGGCATGCTGGGCTTTGACTTTCCGGAAAACTTCAGGTATCCCTATGAGTCAAAGAGCATCACTGAATTCTGGCGGCGCTGGCACATGACCCTGGGCACCTGGTTCAGGGAATACTTGTATATCCCCCTCGGGGGAAACAGAAAGGGCATTGCAAGGCAGATACTCAATCTTCTAATTGTCTGGTCGCTCACCGGCCTCTGGCACGGAGCCGGCTGGAACTTTGTCCTGTGGGGGCTGTATTTCTTCGTGATACTGGTGGCAGAAAAGCTCTTTTTGCTGATGCTGCTGCAGAGATGCCCCAAATGGGTGGGACATGTTTATGCCCTGCTGCTTATAATTCTGGGCTGGGTGATCTTCGCCTGTGACGA
>JAFRAF010000118.1 GCA_017405545.1 Oscillospiraceae bacterium
CCTATGCCGATACGGTGAAGAGCGGGGTAAATGTCAACATCTATGATGTCTCCAACGACGGCACCCAGGTATGGGGCTTCCAGGAGGTTTCCGGCGGATATGTGATACGAAACATGAGCAACACAGACTGTGTTCTGACCGTAAACGGCAGCAATGTGGAGGTGCAGTCCTGGGTCGAGGGGAACGCAAAGCAAATCTGGACTCTGACCGCCAAGAGCGCGATGGCGGAGCCTACAGACCCTGAGCCCACGCCTGTCGACCCCGAGCCGACACCCGTCGATCCCGAGCCCACGCCCACACCTGTTGATCCTGAGCGTAAAGATGTCCACTTCGAGAAGCAGACCATCTATTTCCAGGGCCAATTCACCGATGTCGCGGCTGATCAGTGGTTCACAAAGAGCGTTGCGGCGGCCTTTGAGTACTCCCTGATGAAGGGCAACAGCGAAACCACCTTCAACCCCTATGGGGATGTGACGATTGCCGAAGCCGTCACCATGGCCGCCCGCATACACAGCATATACACGACGGGTTCAGAGAACTTTGTCCAGGGCGCGGACAAGTGGTATCAGGTCTACCTGGACTACGCCTATGAAAACGGCATCATCAGCAAGGCCTATTACAACTGCGATGTGACGCACAAGGCGACACGCGCCCAGTTTGCGGAGATTTTTGCCAACTCTCTGCCGGATGAGGCGCTCTATCCCATGAATAATGTGGCGGATAACGCCGTGCCCGATGTGAGCAGTTCGGACAGCTATGCGGCAGTGGTATATAAGCTCTACAGGGCCGGCATTCTCACCGGAGGCGACGCCAACGGCACCTTCTCCCCAAACACATATATAACTCGCGCCGAGTGTGCGGCTATCGTATCCCGCATGGCCGAGTCCAACAACCGTGTAGCCTTTACGCTGGACTGATAATTGTACGTGAGCCTCACGATCCGGATACAGACTATGCCCGGACTGAATACGCTTAAAACAGCATAATTTTGTGTCGTGATCAACGGCACAAAAAGATTCACAGCTGATTATAAGTCACAGAGCTGCAGCCGCCGCTTTCGCGGACTGCGGCTCTGTTTTTTCCGCGCTCCCCTTGCTCTGATTCCGACGAAAACCGGGCAGCCGCGGGCGGAAGTTCCGCATATCGCCGATTGACAGTGTTATTTATTTGGTTTATAATATTTTCCGTGTATTTTATTATTATAAGGTAATTACGAAGATTTATGTAAGCAGGTGGTAAAATAATGCACTGGTCAGAAGAAATAGCACAAAAGATAATTGACCGCAATCCTGATAAGCAGGAGTACGTCTGCGCCGCGGGCATAAGCCCCTCCGGCTCCATCCATATCGGCAATTTCCGGGATATCGCCACGAGCTGGTTTGTGGCGAAGGCCCTTATTAAAAAAGGCAAAAAGGCCACTCTCCTTTTCTCGTGGGACGAGTTTGACCGTTTGCGCAAAATACCCAAAAACGTGGCCGAGCAGGTCCAGGGCTGGGAGAAGTATCTGGGCATGCCATATTCCTCCGTGCCCGATCCCTACGGCTGCTGCGAGTCCTACGCCAAGCACTTTGAAAACGAGTTTGAGCAGTCGCTTAAATACTTCGGCATACCCGTATCCTTCAGATATCAGACCGGCATGTATCTGTCCGGCTGCTACTCCGAGCTGATAATACAGGCGCTGAAAAAGCGCAGGGAGATATTCGATATTCTGGACTCCTTCCGCACCCAGGATGCCCAGGAGGGGGAGAGGGAGAACTACTACCCTGTCAGCATATTCTGCCCCGAGTGCGGCAAGGACGATGCCAGTGTGGTCTCCCTAAGTGAGGATTGCACTAAGGCGGAATACAAGTGCAAGTGCGGCCACAGCGGCACATTTGACTTTACAAAGGATTTCAACTGCAAGCTGGCCTGGAAGATAGACTGGCCCATGCGCTGGAAGTACGAGGGCGTGGATTTTGAGCCCGGCGGAAAGGATCACGCCAGCCCCAACGGCAGCTATCAGACCAGCCGCATAATCGCCAAGGAGGTATTCGACTACGAGGCTCCCCTGTTCCAGGGCTATGAGTTCATAGGCATCAAGGGCACTACCGGCAAGATGTCCGGCTCCAGCGGTCTGAATCTGACCCCGGCCACCCTGCTGAAGATTTATCAGCCGGAGGTCATACTCTGGCTCTACTCCAAGACCATACCCACAAAGGCCTTCGACTTCTGCTTCGACGACGAGATACTGCGGCAGTACTTTGAGTTCGACAAGATGCTCAACTCCGCAAGGGCCGACCCGCCCGACGAGACGGCCCGGGACATCATGTACAACGCCACGGTTCCCGGCAGGGAGGTCGTCACCGTGCCCATGTCCCATCTGGCCTCCTTCGGCCCCATCATGGACTTCAAGCCCGAACTGCTGGAGACCTTCTTTGAGAAGATAGGCTTCAACTACAAGCTGGAGGACTTCGCCGAGCGCCTTGAGCTGGCAAAATACTGGGTGGAGCAGTGCTCGCCTGAGAGCATAAACAGACTCCTGGAGGAGAACAACTGGGAGTATTGGGACAGCATGTCCGAGAACAGCCGCAGGGAGATAGAGATACTGGCCGAGGAGCTGAGAAAAGACGACAGGAGCCTTGACGATCTGAACACCATGATTTACAGCATCCCCGAGCGGGCCGCCGGACCTATGGAGCCCAAGGTCAAAAAGCAGGCCCAGGGTCAGTTCTTCAAGAACGTCTATACGCTGCTGCTGGGCAAGGACAAGGGCCCCAGACTGTATCTGTTCCTCCACGCCATAGACAAGGAGAAGTACCTGCCTCTTATGGAGTTTACCGAGGACAAGCGTCAGGCTTATGAGGCGGCAAAGGCCGCCGCTGCTGCTGCGGAAAACGCAGAGCCCCCCGCCGCCGAGGCTGAGGCTATGGAGATACCGCCCGTCAAGCCCGAGATAACTATTGAGGACTTCCAGAAGCTGGATCTGAGGGTGTGCCGCATCGTGGCGGCGGAGCCTATCAAGAAATCCCGCAGCCTTCTCAAGCTCACCCTTGACGACGGCATGGGCGGCAGGGAGATAGTGTCCAGCATCAAGGACTGCTATGACTGTGAGAAGCTGGTCGGCAGGGATATCATCGTGCTGGTGAACTTAAAGCCCGCAAAGCTGGGCAAGGTGATGAGTCAGGGCATGCTCCTGGCCGCTGCCGGAGAGGGGCACAGCTGCAGCCTGCTCATGCCGGATACTGACAGACCCGCCGGCACGATAATTACCTGATAAACAGATATAAGGGGGAGAAGAAATGGCACATATAGAAAAGACGCTCTCAAGCAATGTTGTATACGATGGCCGCATCATAAAGGTGCTGAAAGATGATATCCTCCTCGAGAACGGGGACAAATCCATAAGAGAGATAATAGAGCACCCGGGCGCCGTGGGCATAGTGCCTATAGACGGGAAGGGTGACGTCATCCTCGTCAGACAGTACAGATACGCAGTCGGCGCTGAGATGCTGGAGATACCCGCCGGAAAAATGGAGTATGGCGAGGACCCCCTGGAGTGCGCCGTGCGTGAGCTGTCCGAGGAGACCGGTTACGAGGCCGGAAAGATAGTACATCTGGGTTCATTCTACCCCTCGGTGGGGGTGAGCCGGGAAAAGCTGCACATGTATCTGGCCACCGAACTCAAAAAGGGCGAGGCCCACCCGGATGTGGACGAGTTCGTGGATGTGGTCACCATGCCCTTTGACGAGGCCGTGGACATGGCGATGAAAGGACAGTTCAACGACGGCAAGAGCATCATCGGCCTTTTGCA
>JAFRAF010000119.1 GCA_017405545.1 Oscillospiraceae bacterium
AGGTGCTTGGGGATTATCCACTTGCCCTTCGCGCCGGTAGCCCGGGCCGCCAGTATGTCTTCCTGCTCTCTAAGGGAGAGTATCTGCCCTCGGATAAGCCGGGACATGGACACCCAGTAGAGCAGGCCGAACACTATGAACAGGCTCAGAATATTACTGCCTATTTTCGCGAAGACGGTGCCTTCTATTACCGGTCCCAATGTGACCTTCATGACCGAGGCCAGCAGTATGACCATGAGCATGTCGGGCAGGGAATAGATGATGTCGACGATACGCATGATGATAAGGTCCACCTTGCCTCCGCAGTATCCGGCCACGGAACCGATGGTCATGCCTATGATCAGCACGATGATGCTGGCGAAGAAGCCGACGGCGAGGGATATCCTTGTGCCGTATACCACGCGGATGAAGTAATCGCGCCCGGCGTCATCCGTGCCGAAGATGTGTGGAAAGACCTTCTCTCCGGCATCCATGCGGGCCAGCTCCGAGCGGCCGTACTCAAAGGGGGCCAGGTTCTTGAATGAGGGATCCACGGGCTTGCCCGGGGTTATGCCCAGCTGTGTCTCATATCCGTAGGGCCAGAACATGGGGATGAGTATGGAGGACAGCGCTATTACTACTATAATTATAAGGCTTACTGTTGCGACCTTGTTTTTCAAAAGACGCTTGACGCCGTCCCTGAAGAAGGTGGATGAAGGCCGCATCTTGACCATGTATTCTTTTTCTTCTTCGCTGGCGGGAAGGAAATCGTCCATGTCCAGCTGAAGGCTGAGAAGCTTTTTGCTCATTATTTCCCCTCCTTATTCCAGCGTTATCCTGGGATCGACAACCTTATACAGTATGTCGGTGACCAGGTTCATGGTGACTATCAGGGCTGCCAGCACTATGGTGGTGCCCATTATGAGGGGGTAATCACGGTTGGTGATGCTGTTTATGAACGCTCGCCCTATGCCGGGGACGGCGAATATCTTTTCAACGACCAGAGAGCCGGTGATGATGTAAGCCAGCATGGGCCCGAAGTAGGTGATAACGGGTATAAGGGAGTTTTTCAGAGCGTGGCCGAATATGATCTTCGGCCCGGAAACTCCCTTTGCCTTGGCCGTGCGTATGTAGTCCTGACCCAGCACGTCCAGCATGGACGATCGCGTCAGACGCGTGATATAGGCCATCGGGTACAGGGCCAGGGTCACGATGGGCAATATCAGTCCCTGGGGGGTGGAGCCGTTTGCGGGGAGTATCTTGAAGCTGATTGCAAAGACTATCAGCAGGAGCGAGCCCATGATGAAGGAGGGCATGGATACGCAGGCGGTGGTCACGACCATGATGACCTTGTCGATGAGCCTGTTTCTGCGGAGAGCGGCTATGGCGCCCAGGATAATGCCCACAAAGGCGGCTGCAAATGCGGCGATGATGCCCAGCTTGGCGGAGGTCTTCATGCCGTCGGTGATGATGTCTATGACCTCACGGCCGCGCTGCTTCAGTGAAGGCCCGAAATCCAGGTGGAACACCACGTCCCGGAGATATGTGATGTACTGCTGGAACAGAGGCTTGTCCATGCCGTATTTGGCCTCCAGCGCTTTAGTGGCGGCCTCGGAGATGGCTTTCTCTCCCATGAACGGTCCGCCGGGGACTATGCGCATGACGAAAAATGTGATCGTAATAACGACCCACACCGTCAAGATCGCAAGCCCAATGCGTTTCAAAATGTAAAGCAAAGTCTTGGAACCCATATTAATTTCACCCTGTCTGATTCTTTTCACGCGCGAAAAACCTGAGGTCAAAAGGAAGGACAAGGGATCGCACCTTGCCCTGTTTTGAATTTTAGGTTTTCGGCGATATTATTATGACTGTAGTAAAACAGCACAAAACTTATGCCTGAGCTGCCGTAACAGACGTTTAAAGTAACTATATCAGATTATTTTTGATTTTACAACAGTTAAATGTACTTTATGGTCGAAAATATACTGTATATAGTGAATATAAGCGCGGCGAAAAACGCGGAATACGTTCCGAAAAAGAGGGTATGCCCGGCTTGCCTGAAAATAATTCAATTACAAAAACTGCGATTATCCGTATGCCGTGCAGGAAATACACAGTATCTGGAAATATTATGTAAATTCAGAGAGCTTACTGCCAACGGATATCAGTATTGGGCTTATTGCTGAAGAAAAACGAATTCGGGATATTTTTTTTGTGAATATTCCGGCGCTTCATATCAAGAACAATAATTGTGGCGTTTTTTTATCAAAATTTGTATAAATTAAACATATTTATCTTTAAATAATACGTTGACTTTTTCGGGGGATGATACTAAAATTGGTTACAATACATATTTTATGTAAATTTATTAGGAGGTAAATTAAATGAAAAGATTTTTTGCACTGCTTCTTGCTGTAGTTATGTGCTTCTGCCTGCTCGCAGCCTGCGGTACCGATGCCAGCGAAGGCACTGACGCCAGCAGCGATGCACAGAGCGCTGACGCCGCTGAGACCGCCGATACCGGCGATGCCGCGGATGCAGCTGAGGCCGGCGATGCAGCCGAGTCCGGAGACGCCACTGCCGCTATCAAGATCGGCGGTACAGGCCCTCTCACCGGAGGCGCCGCCATCTACGGAAATGCCGCTAAGAACGGCGCTGAGATTGCTGTCGAAGAGATCAACGCTCTCGGCGGCATCCAGTTCGAGCTCAAGTACGAGGATGACGTACACGATGCCGAGAAGGCTGTTAACGCTTACAACAACCTTAAGGACTGGGGCATGCAGATCTCTCTGGGTTCTGTAACCTCTACTCCCGCCATCGCCACCTCTGCCCTGAACAATCAGGACAGCATCTTCGCTCTGACTCCCTCTGCTTCCAACCCCGCAGTTACCGAGGGTAAGGACAATGTGTTCCAGATGTGCTTCACCGATCCCGGCCAGGGCGCCGCTTCCGCTCAGTACATCGCCAACCAGGGCCTTGCCACCAAGATCGCCATCATCTACAAGAACGATGACGCCTACTCCATCAGCATTCATGACACCTTCGTAGCGAAGGCTGCTGAGCTGGGCCTTGAGATCGTCTCCGAGAAGGCTTTCACCACCGACAGCCAGAGCGATTTCACCGTACAGCTGA
>JAFRAF010000120.1 GCA_017405545.1 Oscillospiraceae bacterium
AGAAGTACATTGGAAACGATTATCGCAAAAGCGCCTTGATTATAGGGAGAAAACGCATAAATTTATATAATTCGGGTGGAAATCCGGAGGGCTTTTATGATAAAATCAGTACAGAGCGGAACGCGTCCCTGCTGGGCGCTGCGCTACCCCTCAGGCTGGAGACCCAATACCTGCGGGGCTATGAAGCGGTGAACGTAAATGCTGACAGAAAAGAGACCGAGACCCTGCTAAGGGAAAGGCTTCAAGAGCGCCTGCGCTCGCGGATAGGCGAGAATGGCGAGATAATAAATGAGAAATATTTTCTGAGCTCAAAGGGCGGCGTACTCACCGTGACCCTCTGCGCCGAGTGCAGTCAGCTCATCGGCGCCGAGCGTGAGATGAGAGCGGAAGACTTTATTGTCAACACCGAAGAAACTACTCAAGATATCACTCAGAACGGAGAATAAAAGATACATGGCAGAGATCAGCATCAGCTTTGACAGGATGGAGCACATCGTCACAGTCTTCGGCTCCTTTGATGAGAATCTGAAGATAATAGAAAAAGAACTGGATGTCAGAATCGCTGACAGGGACTCAGAATTGAAGATATCCGGAGACCCGGAGAATATCAACTGGGCCGGCAGGACCATACAGGGCCTGATATCTCTGGCGGAGAAGGGCGAAGCCATAGACGAGCGCAATGTGCGCTATGTGATGGAGCTGGTCAGAAAGGGCCACGACGACAAGATAGGACAGCTGGCTAAGGACGTGATATGCATAACGGCCAAGGGCAAGCCCATCAAGGCCAAGACCCTGGGCCAGAAGAAATACGTGGAGGCCATAAACGACAACACCGTCACCCTGGGCATAGGTCCGGCCGGTACCGGAAAGACCTATCTGGCTGTGGCGGCGGCCGTGGCAGCTTTCAGGGCGAATACGGTCAACCGCATAATACTCACAAGGCCGGCGGTGGAGGCCGGTGAGAGGCTGGGATTCCTGCCGGGGGATCTGCAGAGCAGGGTGGATCCCTATCTCAGGCCACTGTACGACGCCCTCTTTGAAATGCTGGGTCCCGACAACTATAATAAATATTTGGAGCGGGGGAATATTGAGGTTGCGCCTCTGGCCTACATGCGAGGCCGCACCCTGGACGACTCCTTTATCATACTGGACGAGGCCCAGAACACTTCGAGAGAGCAGATGAAGATGTTCCTCACCCGCCTTGGCTTCGGCTCCAAGGTGGTCATCACCGGAGACGTGACCCAGATAGATCTGCCCGCTGATAAGACCAGCGGCCTTAAGGAGGCCATGAGGGTACTGGCCGGAGTTGAGGACGTGGGCATATGCAAGCTCACCGGAGCGGACGTGGTGCGCCATGTGCTTGTGCAGCGGATCATAGAGGCATATGAGAAATACGAGAGCAAAAAGAATACCTCGCCCATACCCGCGCCGCCCTCCGGCGGCCGCAGGAGGTATTAAAAGCGGAGGAAAGGCGCATACATGAAAAAAGAGAATCAGACCGCTCATATCGTCAACATACATCGCACGAGAACCGGACTGGGCTTTCCACAATCCGCCGCGCTTGTGAAAAAGGCGGTGAACGCCGCCCTTGCGGCCGAGGGCGTCGAGACGCCCTGTTCAGTGGACGTGACCTTCACCGACAACGACAGCATACACGAGCTGAATCTGCGCTTTCGACAGGTGGACAGGCCCACGGATGTACTCAGCTTTCCGGTAAATGAACTGAGCCCCGGGGCTTTCGCCCCTGATGAGTGCGAGTACGACTGTGAGCTGGACGCCTCGGCCCTGGGAGACATGGTGCTGTCTCTGGAGCAATGCGCTGGGCAGGCCCGGGAGTTCGGGCACAGCTACGCAAGGGAGCTGCAGTATCTGACAGTGCACAGCGTACTCCATCTGCTGGGCTATGACCATGTGGATGAGGGCGAGGACAAGCGGCTTATGCGTACGAGGGAAAAGGAGATAATGTCCGTGCTCAGACCGGGCGAGGATGATTAGGGCCGGAGCAGGGCATACGGAGAGAAAAATGAAGACAAAAACCGCAATGATAGATGTAGTGGGCCGCCCGAATGTGGGCAA
>JAFRAF010000121.1 GCA_017405545.1 Oscillospiraceae bacterium
GCCGGCGTGCCCGGCTCCGATGACAGCCACATCACATGTTCCGGCGAAGTAATCCATTTAAATCTCCATTCTCCCGCTCAGCCGGCGGGCGTCGCGCCTGTTGCTCTCTTTCTCCCCTGCTATTTACCCACGCAGAAGCGGGAGAATATGGCGTTGACCGCGTCTTCTCTGATGGTCCGGCCGTTTATCTCGCCTATGGCTGACGCGGCGGCCTCCGCCTCGGTCAGCACGGCGTCGGGCGTGAGTCCCATGTCCATGCCCTCTATGACGGCAATGACAGAATTCCTCGCTCTGGCTATGGCCTCCGCCTGCCTCAGGTTCGTCACGAGCTGCCCTGTGGGCAGCTTGTCCCCCGATGACAGCATGCGCTCTATGGCCTCGCTCAAAGCGTCTACGCCCTCGCCCGTCAGGGCGGAAACAGTCACCGTCTCCGGCAGGGCCGAGCGGACCGCGTCGGCGTCGATCCTCCGGGGCATGTCTGCCTTGTTGATTACGGCAATGCCCATGGGGCAGGATCGGGCCAGCTCCAGCACTCTGAAGTCGTCCTCGCCCAGTTCCTCACCGCCGTCAAACACAGCTATGACCAATGATGAGTCTCTGGCCGCATTTTCGGCCCGTTTCACACCCATCTGCTCTATTTTGTCCTCGCTGTCCCGGAGTCCGGCGGTGTCGCTGAGGCGTATGAGAACGTTTCCTATCCTCAGCCGCTCCTCCACCGTGTCTCTGGTGGTGCCGGCCACCTCGGTAACTATGGCCCGCTCATATCCCACGAGGGCGTTGAGCAGGGAGGATTTACCCACATTGGGACGGCCCAATATGGCGCATTTCACCCCGTCCCGGAGCAGCTTGCCCCGCTCATAGGTGGCAAGCATGCGCTCCAGCTCATCTCTCACGCGGCGGAAAACAGCTCTGTATCCCTCCAGCGAAAACTCCTCTATATCCTCGTCCGGCCAGTCAAGGGCGGCGTAGAAATGGCTCAGCACGTCCCGTATCTCATTGTAAAGCCCATCGGCCAGCAAACTCATACTGCCGTCCAGCTGTCCGGCGGCATTGTAGGCGGCTGCCGGGGTCTGCGCCTCTATCAGGTCGATGACCGCCTCGGCGCTGCTCAGGTCCATTTGGCCGTTCAGGAAAGCCCGCTTCGTGAATTCCCCGGGCAGGGCCTGTCTGGCCCCCGCCTTAAACAGGGCCTGCAGAGCCTCGGCCAGAGCTACGGGCGAGCCGTGGCACTGGAGCTCGGCTGTGTCCTCTCCCGTGTATGAGCGGGGGGCTCTGCTGAAGGTGCACATGCACACATCGATAAGCTCCCCCTCAGAACCATGAAGGCCGCCTAAATAAAGGCGGCCGGGCTGGGAATCTGCGAGTCTGACACCGTTTTTGCGCCTGAACACCCTGTCAGCTATGGCTATGGCCTCATCCCCGCTCATACGTATAACGCCTATGGCGGAGACACAGCTGCCCGTGGATATGGCTGCTATAGTATCGGACATTTTAATCTCCATTCTGCCGCTGTGGATATGCACAAATACCCGCAGGCGTCACCATTCGCTGCGGATGGGACGCCGTTGAGGACCGCCCCTTTCGAAAGCGGGCGGTCCCTTTGTTCTCAGCTCTGCCACAGGACGCCGGAGGCGTCCGAGGGCATCACGAGTCCGCCCCTGGGCGACATGGACACACCTGTGCCGGAGGGTCCGTCGGGACAGCAGGAGCGCTTGAACTGGCTGCTGAAGAAGCGTCTGCAGCATATGCTCAGCCACTTTGATATCACCTCGGGCTCATACGCACCGGCAAAGGCGATATTTGCCAGTCTGAGTATCTTGTCCGGCGCAAAGCCGGATACGAGGATATGATA
>JAFRAF010000122.1 GCA_017405545.1 Oscillospiraceae bacterium
CGCTGATATGAGAAGTGGAACAGTCTGGCATCGTTGCAGAATATCACAAAGTTTGGGGGCCGCACTCCCGTCTGCATAATATAGTATATCTTCAGACGGCGTCCCTTATCCGTGGGCGGCTGTACACGGGCCTGGGCGTCAGCCAGAATGTTGTTGAGCTGGCCCGTGGTGATGCGCAGGGAGCTCTGCTCGTTTACGTAATTGATCTGCTCAAAGAGCTTCTGCACCCGCTGCCCGGTCAGCGCGGAGATAAAAGCCACGGGGGCATAGGTCATAAAGCCCAGGTCCCTGCGGATATCCTCCTTCATCCGGTTCATGGTCTTGTCGTCCTTTTCAACAAGATCCCACTTGTTCACGACTATTATACTGGCCTTGCCCGCCTCATGGGCGAGGCCGGCCACCTTTGTATCCTGTTCGGTCACGCCGTCCCGGCCGTCAATCATTATAAGGCACACGTCGGCCCGCTCTATGGCGAGCTTTGCGCGCAGGACGGAGAACTTCTCTATCCTGTCGTCCACTCTCGACTTTTTGCGTATGCCCGCGGTGTCTATGAACAGATACTTGCCGTACTTATTCTCAAATGGCGTATCCACCGCGTCGCGGGTGGTGCCCGCCACGTCGCTGACAATGACACGGGTCTGGCCCAGTATCTTGTTTATCAGGGAGGACTTACCCGCGTTGGGCTTGCCTATGACGGCGACCTTGATGACGTCATCCTCGACCTCTTCTTCCGTCTCCTCGGGGAAGTACTTTATGCACTCGTCCAACAGGTCCCCCGTGCCGTGGCCGTGTACGGCCGATACGGCTATGGGGTCCCCCAGTCCCAAATTGTAAAACTCGTATATGTCCGGATTGGTGGGGCCCACCGAGTCCATTTTGTTCACGGCCAGTATAACCGGCTTTTTGGACCGGAGCAGCATATTTGCCACCTCGCTGTCGGCGGCGGTGACGCCCGTACCTATCTCGGTGACAAGGATGATGACGTCCGCGGTCTCTATGGCCATCTCGGCCTGCTCCCGCATGAACTGCAGTATCTCGTCATTTGTATTGGGCTCTATGCCTCCGGTATCCACCAGATCGAAGACCCGTCCGGCCCAGTCCGTCTCGGCGTACAGCCTGTCACGGGTCACACCGGGGGTATCCTCCACAATGGAAAGGCGTTTGCCCACAAGCCTGTTAAAAAGCATGGATTTGCCCACGTTCGGGCGTCCGACTATTGCCACAAGTGGTTTGGACATGATGATCTCCATTCTGCCGCACTGCGGCATGCGAATATGGTTAAGCCGGACAGAGGTCTGTCCTCTGTCCGCGGCTTTTATTTCAGTATCGTTCTCAGCAGCGCCTCACCGTCCCGCTCCACGGGCACAAGCGGGACGCCCAGCTCCGCCTCCACGTCCGAGAGGGTCAGGTCGTCCAAAAACACTCCCTCGCCGTGGCGCAGCATTTTATCGGTGATGAGTATGCGGCTGCCCAGCTCCCTGCCCCGCAGCTGCTTTATCAGGTCGCCGCCGGTGACAAGTCCGGCCACATTTATCGTATGGCCGAAAAAGTCGTTTTCAATGGCGTATACCCGGCCGTCCAGCTCCGGGAACTTCTCCTTCGCCTCATCCAGCAGCTGCCGGAGTATGGGGGCGGCGGAAACTCCCGTGGCTATACAGAAGGGTTCTCCCGCTTCGCCCTCGGCGCTCTCAAGGGCCTGTCTGAATTCCGCTGTCAGCAATGTGACAAGGCCCACCCCGTTTTCAAGCTGGGGATAGCCCTCATAGTAGTCGTCATCGGGCAGGGGCAGCTCCGCCTTCAGATACAGCTCGTCCGCGCAGAAAAAAATCGAGGAGCCATAGGCCTCGGCACATTTGGCAGCGAAGTCCCGCACCAGCTGTATTGTGGCGGCAGCCCCCTCTTTGTCGAAGGGCTTCAGCTCCGCAAGGCCCTGCCTGTGCTTTGTCAGGCCCACGGGCACCACGGAGACGGAATTCACCGCCGGATACAGGGCGGCCAGATCGTGCATGGTATTCAGCAGCACTTCCCCGTCGTTTATGCCCGGACAGCACACTATCTGGCAGTCCATGATTATCCCGGCCCCGGCAAAGCGCTTCATAATATCAAGGCACTCGCCGGCCCGTCTGTTGTTTATCAGCCTCCGTCTGACCTCCGGGTCGGTGGCGTGGACGGAGACGTTTATCGGACTAATCTTCAAGTCCATTATGCGCTGTATCTCCCGCTGAGAGAGATTTGTCAGTGTAATATAATTTCCCGTCAGAAAACTCAGTCTGGCGTCGTCATCCTTGAAGTACAGGGTCTCCCGCATGCCCTCGGGCAGCTGGTCGATGAAGCAGAACAGGCATTTGTTTGCGCAGCTGCGGGGTCTGTCCATGAGGTATGTCTCAAACTCCAGACCCACATCCACACCCTCGGGCTTTTTTATCCGGACTTTTTTTCGGCCGCCGCGGGCCGTCTCCGCCTCAATAATCAGCCTCGCGTCGCAGGTGTAATACTTATAATCCAGTACATCCAGTATCTCATGTCCGTTGACAGCCGCGATGCTGTCCCCCACCCTCAGGCGGCTGCGGGACGCGGGACTGCCCGGAACTATGGATTTGATTTTCTGTCTCACACCTTACCCCCCGAAAGCCGGAAACACAGCCCCCGAAAGGGCTGTCCGCTTAATCGATGCAGAGCCCCGCGGACATATGCTCCGCAGTATCAAAGCCCATTATACAGCAA
>JAFRAF010000123.1 GCA_017405545.1 Oscillospiraceae bacterium
CGTCATAGTATTTTTCGAACAGGCCCTTCTCCCTGAACCAGCCGAGCAGGTCATCGAAGGCGTCGATGATCTCCGCATTTCTGACGATATTGGCGTTATTCATTATGGAGCCGCTTCTGCGAAGATAGTAATAGAGGGGATCAGTTATAAAAGCGACCTTTCCCGCGCTGGCGCTGAGCTTAACGGTGGTGCGGATATCCTCATACCAGACTCTGGAGGGGAAGAGTATGCCGGTTTCGGTAAAAAGACTGCGCCTGTACAGCTTGTTCCACGCATTGGGTTTTATAAAGACGACCTCCGGTGATTCGGAGAAATCCAAGACGGTACCGTCGGGATAGCCGTCATTTTCCACGCTAAACACAGTGCCGTCTTCACCTATCTCGGTAAATCCGAAGATTATTATATCGCTTCCGAGACCAATTGCTTCAGTCAGCCTTGAGATGGCATTCTCCGCAACGTAGTCATCACTGTCGATGAAGAGCAGCCAGTTACCCTCAGCCGCTCCGATGCCCGTGTCACGGGCACCACCCAGTCCGGCGTTTTCCTGATGTATCACGCGGACAAGCTCGGGATGCTCCCGGGCATAGCTGTCGCACATGGCACCGCTGCTGTCCGTTGAGCCGTCGTCAACGAGTATTATCTCAAAGGGCGGCACAGTCTGACATAGCAGAGAATCCACGCATTTACCCAGATAGTTTTCCACATTGTAGACCGGTACGATTACACTTATTCTATCCATATAATCAATGATTCCTGTGTTTGATTTTTATAAAAGCCCTGGGTGAGAGCTTATTTGCCAGCACCATGAGCCTGATGGCCAGTATATTAAGCGGCACGCTGCCGGTTTTAAAGACAGTCCGCAGGGCCTCGGCAAAAAAGCCCTTCTCAAATCTTATTCTCGCCGCGTCACGTACCTGTTCGCATCCGAGAATACTTCTGAAATACTCTTTTCTTGCTGTGCTTCCGCCGGTAAAACTGTCGGAGAAAGTGGTGGTAAGGCATGATGCGACGCTCTTAATGTACATATACGCCAGGTCTCTTTGGGCGTTGTCATTCCATACGCCCAGCTCACGAGTCAAGGATTCTGCCCTGTCGGCAAGCAGACAGCAGACGTCAAACTTCTTGTCATAGAATCTTGATACAAGACTTGTGCCGTTGTTCACATAGTAGTTATATATGCAGGCGCTGCCTATACTTACAGAAGAGGCAGCCCTGAGACATTCCAGGATAAACAGCCTGTCCTCGCCGAAGCGGTAGTCCTCAAAAATGATCCTGTTATCTCTCAGAAAAGAGGTGAGGTACAGCTTGGCCCAACACTGGTTGAGCAGATTTGATACATAAAGCGGAACAAAGCTTTCGCCGAGCTCATCCTTCATAAGACGGGCTGAGTCGAAGAAATAGGGTATCTTCTGCGTATCATTTGAATTAATGATGTAATAGCCGGTCAGAAGGATGGGGCTGTCGCCTATTGCACTCGCCGCCTGGGAGAGGGCGTCAGGTTCAAGTGTGTCATCGGCGTCGAGGAACATGATATATTGACCCTTTGCGTACTCGATGCCGCGATTTCTCGCCGAGGCCGGGCCTCCGTTTTCAACGTTATAAACCACGATCCTGCTGTCGTTCTCAGCCATGGACCGGGCCATATCGGCGGTGTTATCCTTTGAACCGTCGTTGATGATTATGAGCTCAAAATCCCCCATGTCCTGCTTGAGGACACTGCCGACGGAGAGATGCAGTTGGCCTGCTGCGTTATATGCGGGGATTATCACGCTAATAAGGGGCATCATGTGTCCTCCTTGAGTTTTTTCTTCTTTGGCAGCAGGGAAGCGTTCCCTTTTATAGAGGTCAGGTAGTATGAATACGCCAGTATCAGGGACAGATATATTGACACATTGGGCCGTCTCAGCACATTTCCGGACAGCTGGGCAGCAGCCAGTATTATCACAAGGGTGAGCCCCACAACACCGGCCTCCACTGTGAAGGTACCGGAGAAATCTGCAATAAGACTTTTTATTATGAGCGCTATAAAGTACAGCAGGAATAAAATGTACAGAGCAATGCCCGCATAACCATAGAAGTAGAATATGGAGGGGAAGTCGTTTTCCAGGTCGTAGACATTGTTGTCCTCGATAAGCGTCTCGTATTCAAAGCCTAAAACTCTCGTGAGCGTATCGCATTTTTCCCAGGCGAGGGCCGCGAAATTAAGCTTTGCCTGTCTAACATCCACTATCACGTCCGGGTCTTTAGAGTAGTTATACAGCGAGAGCGTGGTATCAAGCCCGAAACGGCTGACAAGTCCGGGAAGGTAGTTTGAGTAGACCTCCATATAGGCCTCACGATCGCTGTCCGCCTCCTCAAATACGCCGTCATTGTACTCCTGCCGCAGTGTCACAACAACATCGTGGGACTGGGTGTATTTGTAATTGGGAGACTGTTGCCACAGACAGAGACAGAGTATCAGGGACAGGAGCATTACCGCGTAGAAATAAAGCCTTTTTTCCCGATTAAAAGCAAATATCACCATCATGCACACGCTGAAGATAAGTATGGAGTATAGGGCCAGCCTTGTTCCTATCAGGAACATCTGTCCGAAAGCGGCAAGTGCGCAGACAGCAAAAAGCGCTTTGCTTTTCCTGTAGGCATAATAGAGTATGATGGGCGTGATGAGGGTGACAATTGCGCTCTGACAGTTGTCCACCGCGGCCCAGCCGATAAAGCCCAGCTTGTGGTATTCGTAGGTGTAATTGCGCTGTCCGCTTACCAGAGTAATGACGAGCACGGCAATGATAATAAACAGGTTTATGGTAAAGGCTTTCTGTATTTTATCAGGCACAGCGTCGCCGTTTCTGAAAACAGTGATAAAGCACAGGGTCAATACAGGCATGTGTATGGTTCTCAGGTAGTATGAGAAATCTGAGAAGGGATCCTTGTATCCGGCGTGAAAGCAGCTTATTACATGACATATCCAGAAGAGGACCAGTACGCCGAACATGATGATATATGCCCGTTTTTTGCTGCTCACCGAAAAGCAGTATATCACCGCGGCGGTAAACAGCAGCATTCTGGCAACGCTTGTGACCGTGGTGACATCATGCAGCACAGCAAAATATGAGGCAACATCAAGCAGAGGCTGCAGTATAAGCAGTATGAACAGAGCGTTTCCCAGAGATTGACTTCCTCTGCCTCCGCCTATGCTCTTTTCTTTTACAACGTCACTCATATATATTACCTGCCGTCGAATCAGGCGGCACCTTGCAAGTCCTTATTACTGTTGGAATTTGGCCTGAGCACGGTCAGGTAGAAGATATAGGCCATGATAAGGGACAAATACAGGGAGACATTCGGCCTTCTAAGCACATTGCCCGAGAGCTCCGCGGCGCCGAGCAGGAAGCCGAAAGTTATACCTACCGCGCACATCTCCGCTGTCAGCGTGCCCCGGAAATCCGCAAACAACCTTCTTATAATGATAAACAGGAAGTACAGGATAAAAAGGGCATAGGCCGCTGTACCTATATATCCGTAGAAATAGAATATTGCGTCGAAATCGTTTTCCAGGTCATAGACCATTCCGTCATGCACCATCGATTTATACTCCATACCGAAAAGTCTGGAGAAGGTGTTGCAGTCCTCCCACAGCATGGCGGCAAATGTGTTCTTGGCCACACGCTGGTCGATAAGTGTAGAAACATCCGTGGTATGGCCGTAGGTGTCGACGACCCTTTCAAGTCCGAATCTGTCTATCATATTGGAGAGATAGAACTCATAGAGGTCTTTGAACAGATCGTAGTCAAGGGGTTCCGGATCCTTGCCTGTCTCAGTTACCAAAGCCTCTCTGGACTTCTGTATGGTGACCTCAGCCCAGCCCTGACGTTCGTCGAAATTGTCTCCGTTGGACGCTCTGACCACATACATGGGGGAGAGCTTGAAGCAGCCTGCCGCAACAATAATGACCAGGGCGAGCACACCGTAATAGAACAGGCGTTTTTCCTTATTGATAAGGAACGCCACTATCATTCCGCCTGCAATAAGGAAAATGGACATATAGGCCAGCCTCGTGGAGAAGAAATACATCTGCGCAAAGCACACAACACTGCATACGGCAAAGGAGAGCTTTGACAGTCTGTACGTATAGTAGAGGATAAGAGGCACAATGAGGCAAATTATCGCGCTCTGGCAGTTGTCCACCGCCACCCAGCCGATGATGCCGATCTTATATATATCGTAGGTGTAATGCTGAGTACCGGTTATATAGGAAAGCAGAACTATCGCGATTATGGCGACAAGATTGTATATGAATGCCAGCTGGATCCTGCGGGGCAGCTCGTCACTTTTTTTAAAGCAGGTGATAAAGCATACAGCGAGTACAGGCATATGTATCGCCCGCAGATAGTACGCGAAGTCTGAAACCGGATCTTCATAACCCGCTATAAAACAGGCGACCATATGTATTATCCAGTAAACGATAAGTACCGCCACCAGAATGTAATACGCTTTTTTCCTGTCACTGATAATAAAGCAATACAGCACTATTAATATGAACATGATAAAACGCAGGACCGTGGTGATATATGTGACGCCCAGTACGTTTGTCCAATAGGACACTGCGTCCAGAATCGGCTGTATAACAAGCAGGATAAAAACAAAATTTCCTGTTCCACTTGTGAGTTTGTCTTTTAAAGAAGAAAATATGTGGGATGAACCTGTCATGACCATAACTCCAGAATTGAGAATAAAATGGATTTATAAAACTATGCTTCCAATACTGCGTCCAGCTGTTCCCGGATATTGTTGTTGTACTCAAGCAGAGGATCGAACACATTCTCCGTACGTGAAGCCTGCGCGAGAGCAGAAGCGGGATCATCCATTCCGGGAATACCCGGACAGTATTTTTCAAGGTTTTTCGTCATGTATATGGGCAGGCCTACGGACTTGGCCTCCATAATATTCAAGGGCTGGCCCTCATAGCGGGATGTGGACAAAAACGCATCCATCATGTGAAGATAGGGGTAGGGATTGGATCTCTTCCCGATAAAATGGGCGCTGTCAGACAGACCCAGAGAATCGCGCAGTTCGGTCAAGCTATCCTTATCAGGCCCGTCGCCGATTACATACAGCCGGGCTTCCGGGCGCACGTCATGGAGGCGCTTGAACTGCTCAAGCATGATATCGTAGCCCTTCTGATGGCAGAGCTTGCCAAGCGCAACTATATTAAAGCAGTCAGGGTCAACCTTAATGTCTGTCTCAAGGGCGGACTTTTCCGCGATCTCATCGGTGTCGATGAAGTTGTTCACGACCCAAATTCTTTTGTCACCGGTTTTGGCCAGCTCGCGGAAGGGCTGAGCAAGTCCCGCCGATACAGCGACGAATTCATCGAGATATTTGAATTTACCCTTGAACAGGGACCAGAGCATGCGGTAATGGCTTTCCTCGGCGTACTTGACGCCCACGTCGTTGTGTATCCACTGTATGTGCCTGTCTGCGTCCACACAGGTCGCCCCCACGGCGCAGCCTATCTGATAGCTGTTGAAATCAATGGCTATGTCATAGTGTCCGTACTGTTTAAACATGCCGCCCTTTAATGAGCGCATGATACCGTATGGCATAAATCTGAAATAGCCCGAGGGCATATTCAGGTAGTGGAGCTTTATCTGAGAGGGGAGCTGAGCCTGGTAGAAGTTCTCATCCTTCAGCAGGAAGAGCTCCACATCGTATTTATCGTAATCAAGGGAGTTCAGGAGGTTGATGAGTGATTTCTGTATGCCGCCGACGCTCAGATCCTCCTGAAATATAGCGATTCGTTTCATATTTTTACTCCTGTTGAGTTATAAGTCTTTTGAACAACTCCGTATTCATCTCCGCTGCTTTTTTCATTTCCTCTGCAGAATCAGAGAGCTTCTTCGCATATTCATCGCGGTTCACCGTCAAATCTTTAATAACACCGAATGCTGCTTCGGCGTCAAAGCTGCCGATCTCGCCGGCCAGCGAAAGCCCGAGTGCGCGAACAAACTCGTTTATCTTCGGGTCATAGCTTATTCCCGCAAAGGGCGTCCCCGTCGCTGCCGCGAAAATAAGGGCGTGAAGCCTGACCGCAAGCACAAGCTCCGCACAGGCGCAAAGGCTCATATACCTGTTTGCGTCAAGCTCCTCTGTCAGCAGGTAAGCGGGAGCGGTCATTTTTTCCAGTATTTTTCTGCTGTGCTCCAGATCGTTGGGGGTGTGCAGGGGAGCGAATACGACATGCAGCCCCAGCTGACTGTGTAATCTGTCACAGAGCGCAGCCATATCCCGAATATAGTCCGAATCATCTCCCCAGCTTCGGGTGGACACGAGGACAACGGGCCCGTCAGGAACACCGATTCTCTTCTGAATCTCCCGACCCGACTCGTCAGACGGGCGCTCCATGGAAAATACCGGGTCCGCGGTCAGAACTATGTCGTCCCGCTCAAGCCCCATGTCACGGAGCTCCCCGAGGGATTTTTCGTCCCTGAGAGTGATAAGCTCAACTTTCTCAAGAACACGTTTTACACGACTGCGGTTCTTCCGATCCACCACCGGGCCGATGCCGTTGGCAAAGATCATAACCTTTTTCCGTAAGAATACGGCAGCCCTGAGGATGAAGAGATAGTAGAGCAGCGAGCGGGTGGAGGTCCTGTCCTGAAGGAGGCTTCCCCCGCCGAAAACAAGCACCTTGCAGCGCATGAGCGCGCCCAGAAGCTTAAGAGGCGAAAAGCAGTATATGGACCTAATTCCGAATTTTTCAGTCGTATCCTCCGGGTCGTGGGAGAGTATGGCGATGGAATCAGTACCGCACACCGGCCTGATACTCTCTAAAACAGCCTGAAGAATGGCCTCGTCACCGGTGTTGTGAAATCCGTAATAACCGCTTAGCAGCACTGAGCCGCTGTGTCCAATATCCATGAGAGCGTATCCATTCACTGCACATATCAGTCGAGGCAAAGCCGCGCAGTGCAATAATTTGAGTATCTGCCCCATTTATAAGCGATAATTAATCCATAATGGTCTGGGACAGCATACAACTGATTGTCCGGTCATAGCAATTGTATAGACCTATTTATGTATAATAACATATTTAAATACTTAATTCAACACAAAATGAGCTATGTAATCAGAAATTGCCCGCTATGGTTGATATTTTTTTCATACTCTGATAGAATAATCAGCATAAAGCAATCGTGAAATCAGGTGCCGATAAAGCGGCGTCTTTTTGAATAAACGCTGTAAATGCGGTCTCCATACGCCGCTGTGGAGGCTCAGTCAGAATAATTCGCGGCGAAAGAACGGAGCTGCTTATGTTTGTAGATAAAGCCA
>JAFRAF010000124.1 GCA_017405545.1 Oscillospiraceae bacterium
GGTCTCCTAAAAAGGATACTCCTCTCCGTTTAGTTTTCCGTATCTTCTCATAAAGCTTCTTATTATCTGCGCCGTCAGGCCCCATATGGGGTGGCCGCCGTATTCCCAGAGCACAACCTCCTCCGGTATGGCATGCCAGGGATAGCTGTCCTTGAAGCCGATGCGCTCATAGGGGAAGTCGGGGCCCAAATCATGTATGAGCTCATGCTTGTATACATATGGCTCTGTTCTGAAATGCTCAAAGGGCACGGTGAATACCTCATCCACCTCAGCGCGGCCTATTTTCATATTGTCCAGCTCAGCGGCGTCTATCCTGCCCAGAACGGGATATATCACTGTCGTGTTGAAGCTGTGCATATAGTCGACTCCGGAAATGAGCTCAACCTTCTCCGGCGCTATGCCTATCTCTTCCCAGGTCTCCCTGAGGGCGCACTGAACAGGGTCCTCCCCAGGCTCCATCTTTCCGCCGGGAAAGCACACCTCGCCGGGCTGTCTTTTTATCCTGGGTGAGCGCACCTCAAACAGCAGGGACAGCTCATCCCCGCTGTCGATGAGGGGCATGAGCACCGCGTATTTACTTCTCACGCCCTGTATAGTGGGCTTATAGCCTGTGAAGGCCTTTCTGATCCTGTCAATTTCTTTCATACCATATATCCTCAAAGCAAAACAAGAGGCCCGATCAAATACCGGGCCTCTTTGTATAAGTCCTACATTACAATAACACTTTGCCGATGATCAGTCAAGAGTCAAGTCGCCCTCTTTTATCCAGCCCATACGTCTGCAAATAAGGCCAAATGCCCAAGCCAGCACTCCGGGCAAAATGAAGCATATGAGCAGCATGCCCAGCCAGTCGGTCCCTGTTATGGCCATCTTGGCCCCCGAGGCCACATCGGACACCCAGCCGGAATACACGCCTATGGGTCCTACAAGACCGCATGTGCCCATTCCGGAGGATACGGGGGTGCCGTTCATCTGCATTTTGAACACGCAGGTGGCTATCGGGCCGGTCACCGCGGAGGCGGCTATGGCCGGTATCCATATGCGGGGATTGCGCACGATGTTGCCCATCTGGAGCATGGATGTGCCCAGGCCCTGGGAGATGAGGCCGCCCCAGCGGTTCTCCCGGAAGGACAGTATGGCAAAGCCAACCATATTCGCGCAGCAGCCCGCTACGGCGGCTCCTCCGGCGAGGCCCGTAAGGCTCAGCGCCGCGCATATGGCCGCACTGCTTATGGGCAGGGTGAGGGCTATGCCCACGACCACGGAGACCAGTATGCCCATGAAGAATGGACGCAGATCCGTAGCCCACATGATAAGCTGTCCCACCGCGCTGGCGGCCGCGCCGATGCCGGGCGCCCACCAGGAGGACAGGGCAACGCCCACGACTATCGTCACAAGAGGCGTGACCAGTATGTCTATCTTTGTCTCCTTGGAGACCACCTTGCCGCACTCAGCGGCGATAATGGCGATAACAAGCACCGCCAGAGGTCCTCCGGCTCCGCCGAGGGTGTTTGCCGCGTTGCCCACGGCTATCAGCGAGAACAGCACAAGGGGCGGCGCCTGCAGGGCGTAGCCTATGGATATGGCCATAGCCGGGCCCGCCATGGCTGTGGCGAAGCCGCCTATCACATTCAGATAGGGCAGGTTGAACTGGGTGCCGGCCGTATTGAGTATGGTACCGATGAGCAGTGAACAGAAAAGGCCCTGAGCCATTGCACCGAGGGCGTCAACTCCGTAGCGCTTGGCACTGATGATGATATTCTTCCTCTCAAGAAAGGCTCTGAATTTTCCTTTGGTCTGCACGCTTTTCTCTTCCATGTTTTCTCCTCCATATGTGTAAAACAAAATCCTATACAGGTGTCTTTACACCTGTATAGGATAATACTTGAGCGCTATGGCTTTGTCAAGAAAAACTTTGTGAATTATTCGTGTATTTTTACAAAAAATGCCGCCGAAAATCCACGTCGAAAGTGTGAACCGCTTCTGACTTCGCTCCGTTCTTTTAAAGGGACGCGTTGCAGGGAAAAGCGCGTACAGCTCCCTACTCCACAAGGAAGCCCTTTTCCGACAGGGCTTTCTCCACTCTATGAAAGGCGGACTCATCGGGACAGCGCACCCTGTGCAGATGTATCCCTCCGGTCAGGGTGGACAGGGGGCTTGCGTCATATTCCGCAAGGCGTGCCGCAAACTGCTCCACGTCGTATCTGGTGCCAAGGTGCAAATTGCCTGTGATCTGTCCGTAAACCGGGTGCTCCACAGTCACGTCTATGACCGTGCAGCCGTTGTCCACGAAGATGAAGAGCTCATCGCGTATCTCATCGTAGCCGTGCACGCAGGCGATGGTCTTGTATACACCACCAGGGTCATTGGGGACCACATATCCCCGGGGCGTAGAGTATATGGAGTGCCCTGCGGCCCTGAGTATGGCCACATCCCCCACGATCACCTGTCTGCTGACAGAGAAGGTGTCCGCCAGAGCGGCGGCGCTGACGGGAGCGTCCGCCCTTATTAGTTCTTTCAACAGTTTTTTACGGCGCTCAGCAGCATTCATGGGACAAGCTCATCTCCTAACGCTTCCCGCGTACCGCCCCTTAAAGCGGTACTATTCCTCGCCCTTGCAGTTGTTGGCCTTAAGCAATCCGTACTTGATATCCCAGAGTTTCTGTGACAGGTCCACGTAATATGAGTGGGGGTTGTCAAAGCGCTTGACCTCGTTCCAGAGGGTGTGCACCTGGTCCTTGCAGTAGCTGTTGATCTCCTGCAGGGTGGGGCGCTTATATACGCACTTGCCTTCCTTGAATATGGGAACCTGCAACTCCACGGCGGTGAAATCTCTGATGGTCTTCTCCTTCCACACGGCGTCGGGGTCGAAGAGGTGGAGCTCATTTACGCCCTCGAGGGTCTCGTCCCGCAGGCACATGTAGTCAGCGATAGCTTTCCCGGTCTTGTTGGCGTATATGCGGTACACCTTTTTGAAGTGGGGCGTGGTTATCTTTGTGATGTTCTCGCTGATCTTGATCTTCGGAATGATGGTCCCGTCCGGCTCCTCCACGGCTACGAGCTTGTACACTCCGCCGAACACCGGCTCGCTGCGGGCGGTGATGAGCCGCTCGCCCACGCCGAAACAGTCTATGCAGGCGCCCTGGAGCAGCAGATCCTGTATGAGATACTCGTCAAGGGCGTTGGAAACTGTTATGGTGCACTCGGTCCAGCCCGCGTCGTCGAGCATCTGTCTTGCTATTCTGGTGAGATAGGCCAGATCGCCGGAGTCAAGGCGTATGCCGCATTTCTTTATGCCCATGGGCTTGAGCACCTCGTTAAAGGCGCGTATGGCGTTGGGTATGCCGCTCTTGAGTGTGTTGTAGGTATCCACCAGCAGGGTGGCGTTGTTTGGATATATGCTGCAGTAAGTTTTGAAGGCGTCGTACTCCGAATCAAACATCTGCACCCAGGAGTGGGCCATGGTGCCGCCGGCTTTGACGCCGAAGAGCTGGTCGGATACGGTGCAGGCCGTACCGGCGCAGCCGCCGATATACGCAGCACGGGCTCCGACAATGGCGCCGGACGCGCCCTGGGCGCGGCGTGAGCCGAACTCCAGCACAGTGCGTCCTCTGGCCGCACGGACTATGCGGTTTGCCTTGGTGGTGATAAGGCTCTGGTGGTTTATGCACAAAAGCAGATAGGTCTCGATAAACTGAGCCTCAATGGCCGGCGCACGGACAGTGATAAGGGGCTCTCTCGGGAACACGGGGGTGCCCTCGGGCATAGCGTATATGTCGCCGGTGAAGCGGAAATTCTCAAGATATTTCAGGAATTCCTCGCTGAAAAGCTCTCTCCCTCTGAGGTACTCTATATCCTCCTTGGTGAAATGCAGATCCTCTATGTATTCAATCAGCTGCTCAAGACCCGCCGTGATGGCAAAACCCGCGTCATCGGGAATCACGCGGTAGAACATATCAAAATATGTGATCTTGTCCTTAAAGCCGCATTGGAAGTAACCGTTTCCCATGGTCAACTCATAGAAATCACACAGCATGGACATATTTACGTTATCATAGATGTTCATAACAGTCTCCATTCCGCCGTCCGCACACAAAGCGCCGGCGGCATTTATATTTGATCGATGTCTCTTTCGGTCCAAAATCTGATCCCTGTTAGCATCATATTATATATTTATCCGTCAAACAAATCAATGGTAAAATGCATTTTTTATGCAGTTCGACGGCAGAGCGGCTATTCCCCACAGCTATAACCGGCCTCACGGGCATAAATACGGAATTCCGGCGGAGCCTGACAGGCAGGTCCGCCGGATAAGTATATCTGTGGTTTGTTTTTTCAGCCCTTATGCAGCCTTATCCGCCCAGATACGCCTTGCGGACCGAGTCGTCGTTGAGCAGGCTCTTGGCGTCAGCCGCGAGCACGATATTGCCCGTCTCCAGCACGTAGCCCCTGTTGGCTATGGATAGAGCCATCTGCGCGTTCTGCTCAACCAGGAGTATGGTCGTGCCAGCCTTGTTAAGGGTGGTTATGATGTCGAATATCTCCTCAACAAGTATGGGGGCCAATCCCATGGAGGGCTCGTCCAGCATGAGGAGCTTGGGATTTGACATGAGCGCGCGGCCCATGGCCAGCATCGGCTGCTCGCCTCCGGACAGGGTGCCGCCGATCGGACGGCGGCGCTCCTGGAGTCTGGGGAACCGCTCGAGAACTCTCTCTAGA
>JAFRAF010000125.1 GCA_017405545.1 Oscillospiraceae bacterium
GAGTTAACAGAAAAGGCAGATTTTATCTATTCTGATTCAGATGAGGCTGAGCATATGAGACGCGTCATTACAACTTCACTCCTGCTGGCAATGGCGGCGCTGCTGGCCGCTGTTTCCTTCTCATGCATTAAACATGAAACGACGCCACAACGCGAGGCGTCGCCCAAAAGCAGTGACAGCGGAGAGCCCCAAGCTAATGAATTACTGAACTGCTCTGATCACTCTGTGAACATAAAGCTCCTGGACAAGGGGCAGGTCAAAACTCTGTGCCTCGATGAGTACCTCATCGGCGTGGTAGCGGCGGAGATGCCGGCAGACTTTGATATTGAGGCCCTTAAAGCCCAGGCTGTCGCCGCGAGGACCTACACCATGTACAAGCTGTTTGCAGAGCCCTCAGCTTCTCACCCGGAGGCGGACGTCTGCTCGGATATAAAATGCTGCAAGGCGTACAGCACAGGAGATACCCTTAAAGCAAAATGGGGGACAAGCTATGAGAACAATCTTAAGAAAATCACCGATGCCGTACGGAGCACAGACGGACAGTATCTCAAATATGAGGGTGAACCCATACTGGCCGTATTCCACTCCTGCTCAGCCGGTACAACTGAGAGAAGCGAGAATGTGTGGAGCCGTGCTCTCCCCTACCTGGTGTGCGTTGACACCCCGGAGACAGAGGCTGATGTGCCGGGTTATTCAACTACTGTCACTGTGCTGAAATCCGACTATATGGATTCCATTCGAGAGCGCTTCCCGGATGTGGATTTTTCCCGATACCCCCTTATAGGAGAGATTTCCCTCACCGAGGGCGGGAGAGTTGACGGCGTGGTGACCGGTGGAGTTTCCGTAAGCGGTACGCTCATGCGCTCCATCTTTGAGCTGCGCTCCGCCGCCTTCGAGATGGAGGAACACGGCGATGACGTGGTGTTCCATGTGTCGGGCTACGGCCATGGAGTCGGAATGAGCCAGTACGGTGCAAATGTACTGGCTCATTCAGGGTCAAATTATATTGAGATTCTCAGTTGGTATTATCCGGGAACCGCGCTGGGCAATATCTCGGAATTATACTGAAAGGCTTATTTGTTCTCGTACATTGCCTGCTGCCTGAGGAGCTTCTCATAGCGTTCGACAGAGTTCTTCTCGGCAATACCGAACAGGGTCTTGGCTCTTTCGGGGAAGCTGAGGGTAAGGGACGCGTATCTGTCTTCGCCCATGATGAAGTCGTTGTAGCTGGCGGAAGGAGCCTTGCTGTCGATGATCAGGGGGTTCTTTCCCTCTTTCTCAAGGCGAGGATCGTAGCGGAGCAGGTTCCAGTAACCGGCCTCAACGCCGCGCTTTGCCTCGTCCATAGCCTTGGCCATACCGGCCTTTGCGCCGTGGTTGATGCAGGGCGCGTAGGCGACAATCAGGGAGGGTCCGTCATAGCTCTCAGCTTCAACGATGGCCTTTACAGCCTGCTGATAGCTTGCGCCAAGGGATATCTGGGCAACGTAAATGTAGCCGTAGGACATGGCGATCTGGGCAAGCTCTTTTTTCTTGACCGCCTTGCCGGCAGCGGCAAACTGTGCGACTGCGCCGATAGGAGTGGCCTTGGAGGCCTGACCGCCGGTATTGGAGTAGACCTCAGTGTCGAATACGAGGACGTTCACATTCTCGCCTGAGGCCAGCACGTGGTCCAGTCCTCCGAAGCCGATATCGTAGGCCCATCCGTCGCCGCCGAACATCCACATAGAGGGCTTCGTGAGCATGTCAGAACCTGCAACGACCTTTGCGGCCAGCTCGGCCACTGCGCCGGAGCCGTTTGCGGCCGCCTTGCAGAGCTCAGTGAGCTTCTCGCCTGCGGGCCTGGACTCCTTGGAATCATCCATCTTGTCCAGCCAGTTCTGACCGGCCTCTTTGATAGCGGCGTCGCAACCGTCAGTCTCAATAAGGGACTTGACTACCTGAGCAACACCGGCACGGCGCTGCTTTACAGCGGAGGCCATGCCGAGACCGAACTCAGCGTTATCCTCAAACAGGGAGTTGGACCAGGCGGGACCCTTGCCGTCTTTGTTTACGGTGTAGGGGGTGCTGGGTGCGCTGCCGCCCCAGATGGAAGAACAGCCGGTAGCGTTCGCAAGATACATTCTGTCGCCGAAGAGCTGGGTGACGAGCTTTGCATAGGGGGTCTCGCCGCAGCCTGCGCATGCGCCGGAGAACTCGAGCAGGGGCTGCTTGAACTGGGAGCCCTTGACTGTTGTCTCTGCGAAGCCGGTGTCCTTGAAGGAAATGTTCTTCACGGCGTAATCGAAGTTTTTCTGCTCCTCACGCTGCTCGTCGAGAGGCTTCATAACGAGAGCCTTCTGCTTTGCGGGGCATACACTTGCGCATGATCCGCAGCCTGTGCAGTCCATGACGGAGACGGCGATGGCGAACTTTCTGTCCTCGTTGCCCTTGCCGGTCATGGGGATGAACTTCATGCCCTCGGGGGCGTTGGCAACCTCATCGGGATCCAGAGCAAAGGGACGGATTGCAGCATGGGGACATGCGATGGAGCACTGGTTGCACTGTATGCAGTTGGCAGGCTGCCATTCGGGCACGTCGTTTGCTATGCCGCGCTTCTCGAATGCCGCTGTACCTGCGGGCAGTATGCCGTTCTTGGTGGGCAGGAAAGCAGATACGGGCAGGCTCTCACCGCGCATGGCGACGGTGGGATAGAGTATATCGTGTACGTAATCGGCCAGCTCGGGTCTCGCGCCCTCGGGCTTTGCGACGGGAGCATCCGGCTCGGGATTGGACCAGGAAGCGGGTATCTCAACCTTGACAAGGTTCTCAACACCGGCGTCGATAGCGGCCTGGTTCATGGATACGACCTTATCGCCCTTGCGTCCGTATGTAGCCTCGACGGCATCCTTCATGTACTTAACGGCGTCGTCGATGGGCAGGATGTTGGCCAGCTTGAAGAAGGCGGACTGCAGAATGGAATTGGTCCTGTTGCCCAGGCCGAAGCTTCTGGCCAGCTTCAGGGCATCGATGGTATACAACTGTATATTGTTCTCTGCGATGTATTTTTTTGCAGCGGCCGGCATGTGCTTGCTGAGCTCATCCACATCCCAGGGGCAGTTGAGCAGGAACACGCCGCCGGGCTTTACATCCTGAACCATGTCGTACTTCTCAATGTAGGCGGGGTTGTGGCAGCCGACGAAATCAGCCTTGGTGATGTAATAAGGAGATCTGATGGGCTTGTCGCCAAAACGCAGGTGGGAAATGGTCACGCCGCCGGACTTTTTGGAGTCGTACTGGA
>JAFRAF010000126.1 GCA_017405545.1 Oscillospiraceae bacterium
GGCCGTATCTCCCCTGCTGTCGTGATACTGCTTTATAAGCAGCACGCCGGTGAACTCACCGTGGGCTCCGGCGGCCGGCTGGAAGGTCATGGCGTCCATGCCCGAAATCTCGCAGAGGTACTTTCCCGCGGTTTCAAGCAGCTCGCGGCATCCCTTTACAGAATCTGCCGGCGCAAGGGGGTGTATATTTGCAAAGCCGGGCAGCGCCGCCATTTCCTCGTCTATGCGGGGATTATACTTCATTGTGCAGGAGCCCAGCGGATAAAAGCCGCAGTTCACCCCGTGGACACGCTGGTTCAGCTCCGTGAAATGCCGGGAGAGGTCAACCTCGCTCAGCTCCGGCAGCGCGGGTGCTTCATCCCGCACGAAAGCCTCGGGCAGAGGCTCGTAATCAACGTCGCATGCTCCCAGAATGTCACAGCGGCGACCGGGTACGCTTTTTTCAAAAATCAGCTTCATTTTGAGAGCACCTCCTTCACGATGGATACGGCCCTGTCCATCTCTGTTTTGGATGCTTTTTCCGTGGCGCACCACAAAACAGTGCCGTCGGAAAGAGGCAGTCCTCCAAGTATGCCCGCATCTTCCATCGCCTTGAGGACCTCATCCCGCTTCGGCAGCGTCGTGCAGAACTCATGGAAGAATGTGCCCGGATAGACCGGCTCCACGCCTTCGAGCTTTGTAAGCTCCCGGCTCAGATAATGCGCCTTGGCCATGCACTGACGCGCCGCCTCCGCAATGCCCTTCGGGCCCATGGCCGCCATGTATACCGCGGCGGTCAGGGCGCAGAGCGCCTCGTTGGAGCAGATGTTGCTGCTGGCCTTCTCACGGCGGATATGCTGCTCTCGTGCCTGAAGCGAAAGGACGTAGCAGCGCTCACCCGCGCTGTCCGCAGTCTCTCCGACGATACGCCCAGGGAGCTTGCGCATGTGTTTTTTCGGTGTGGCCATAAAGCCGAGATAGGGGCCGCCGAAGCCCATCGGCAGGCCAAGGGGCTGTCCCTCGCCCACGGCGATATCCGCGCCGCAGGCGGCGGGCGTCTTCAGTATGCCCAGTGAAATGGGGTTGCAGCCCATGATATACATGGCTCCGGCCTCATGGACCGCCTCGCCCAGCTCCCGCGCGTCCTCCAGAAGTCCGTAAAAGTTCGGCTGCTGTATATATACGCCCGAAACCTCCGGAGTGAGCATCTCACGCAGGGCATCAATATCGGTCTTCCCGTCCTTTAAAGGCACGACGCGCAATTCATGCCCCGTGCCGTAGCAATATGTACGGACGGTATTTATGGTGTCCGGATGGGCAGCCGCGGAAATGAGCGTCACGCTGCGCTTCCTGTCCCGGCACATGGCTGCGGCTTCCGCAGCGGCCGTGGCGCCGTCATATACGGAGGCGTTAGCCACATCCATGCCCGTCAGCTCGCATATCATCGTCTGATACTCGAAGATGGATTGCAGTACGCCCTGGCTCATCTCCGCCTGGTACGGTGTATACGCAGTGAGGAATTCCTCCTTGGACGTCACCGATTTTACAATACTCGGAATGTAGTGGTCATAGGCCCCCGCGCCCCGCAGCACGGTGGAAAAAACGGTGTTCTTTCCGCCATGGCGCTCATGGTCCGGGACACCTCAAGCTCACTCAGGCCCTCAGGTATGTCAAGGGGACGGTCA
>JAFRAF010000127.1 GCA_017405545.1 Oscillospiraceae bacterium
ACCCCGCCGTCAAAAATGCCCTGGCCGGTCTCCGGGCCTGCGTGTGCGTTCTTATTCTGGACTCGGTGCTGCGTCTTTTCAAAAACGCCGTTACCGACGGGTATAAGATTGCGCTGTTTGTGATCATTTTTCTCGTGGCCGTCTTTACGGACGTCTCAACTGTCATTCTGGTGATTGGCGCAGGGGCAGCCGGCTTCCTCATCTGCCTAATAAAGAAGAAAGCAGGTGCGAAATGATACTTCTGCGTCTGTTTTTCGAGTATTTCAAAATCGGTCTTTTCTCCGTTGGCGGCGGCCTTGCCACTATTCCGTTTTTATATGACCTGAGCGACAAGACAGGCTGGTTCAGCTATGAGCAGCTGTCGAACATGATAGCCATCTCCGAGAGCACCCCCGGCCCCATAGGTGTGAACATGGCTACATATGTAGGACACATGGTGTTCGGCATACCCGGCTCCATATGCGCCACGGTGGGTCTTGTGATACCCTCGGTCATCATAACGCTTATAATCATCAAGGTGCTGGAGCATTTCAAAAACAGCAGCACAATCAACTCCGTTTTTTACGGACTGCGCCCGGCCTCGGTGGCTCTTATCGCCGCCGCCGGTGTGGAAGTGGCAAAGGTATCCATAATCACCCTTGACAGATATCTGGTAAGCCATGTGCCGCTGGAGCTTTTCAATATTAAAAGCTGTATTCTGGCCCTGTGCATTTTCGCCATACTTAAGATATTCAAGCCGCATCCTCTTTACCTTCTGGCGATATCCGCCGTATGCGGCATAGTTTTTCAAATGGCCTTTTAATACTGATTTTCAAAAAAACTTTTCGAAGGGACTTTTTTATGCAGTGTATCAGCAGTAATGTTTCTTGTACCACCGCCATCGACTGGTCACCGATAGAGCTGGAAGACAGGGCATGGTTCATGCCCGCCGCAGAGTTTGAAAACTCCCAAAGCGCCGACTTCTGCTTTTCAAGCAACTACATGTGGGCAGAGAGGCACAATGTACGCATGACGCTCATTCATGGCCGCGCCGTGGTAAAGATAGGCATTGGAGACGACACGAGATACGTATGTCCCATTGGACCCGGCGAGCTTCAGCCGATAGTCGAGGCACTTAAGTGCGATGCTAAAAGTGACGGGAATTCCCTTATCATCTGCGCCGTCACAAATGAGCATATGGACGAGTTCAACACCCTCTTCCCCGGTAAATTCGAGATCGAAACCACCAGGGATTACTTTGATTACATCTACAGCGCCGAGTCTCTTGCTACCCTCTCCGGCCGTAAGCTCCACTCCAAGAGAAACCACATAAACAGTTTCCTGTCCACATATGCGGACTGGAGCTTTGAGGCTCTCACTTCCGACAATATTGAAAACTGTAAAGAGGTATTGGGTACCTGGCAGAAGGCCCATCGGGACGACAAGAGCATATGGCACGAGAACGCCGCCATACATCGAGCCTTCAATGCTTTTAATGAGCTTGGCCTCATGGGCGGAATACTCAAAATCGAGGGGGAGCCCGTGGCCTTCACCATAGGCGAGATGATAAACAGCGATACCCTCTGCGTGCATTTTGAAAAGGCCCTCTCCGATGTCAACGGCGCGTTCCCCATGGTAAACCGGGAATTCGTCCGCATGGTCATGGAGCTGAGGCCGGAGCTCAAACACGTCAATCGGGAGGACGACATGGGCGATGAGGGACTCAGGCAGGCAAAGGAGTCCTATCACCCGGAATATCTGTTAGAGAAATATACGCTGAAATGGAATAATCTTTAACTCCATACATGCCTTATCGTCTGACAGTTGACGGATATAGAATAACAAAACAAAAATGCCCCTGCGGACAGCCTTCCGCAGGGGTCGTTTTCGTGTATCTATCATATTCCGGCTGCCGGGCGCTTATTTCCTTCCTCCGGACCGGGGATGGGCCTTGTTGTACACGTCCTTGAGCTCCCTCTGTACAAGCCTGGTGTACACCTGGGTAGATGAGATGTCGGAGTGTCCCAGCATCTCCTTCAGGGAATTCAGATCCGCCCCGTTTTCCAGGAGATGGGCGGCAAAGGAGTGTCTGAGCGTATGGGGTGTGATATCCTTGTCTATCCCCGCTTTTCGGGCGTAGTACTTCACTATCTTCCAAAAGCCCTGTCTTGACAGCCTGTCCCCGTTTACATTCACGAACAGGGCCTGCTCGTTTTCATACGACAGCATGCCGGGCCTTATCATGGACAAATAATCCCCGAGTGCATTCACCGCCGCCGGATGCAGGGGTATGATGCGCTCACCGTTCTGGCCGTGGCACTTTATTACCCTTGCCGGGAGGTTTACGCTGTCCACATCCAGGGCGATAAGCTCGCTGACCCGTATGCCCGTGGCATACATGAGCTCCAGCATAGCCTTGTCCCTGTAGCCCTTCATATCCTCGCATCTGGGCTGGCGCAGAAGCTGACTTATCTCCTGCTCGGTGAGTATCTCCGGCAGCTTTTTTACAGGTTTTTCCGGGCTTATCCCGGCAGCGGGATTGGAGTCGGCATAGCCCATATCACACATCCAGCTGTAAAAGCCCCGTATGGAGACAACAGTCCTGGTGATCGTCGCGGCTGATCTGCCCATGTCCCTCAAATGCTTTAAATAGTGCTCTATATCGTTTTTATCAGCGTTCCGGAGCAGAGCGCCGTTCTCTTCCATAAAATCTGAAAACTTGTTCATATCCCGCATATACGAGATTATCGTGTTTTCAGAAGCTCGCTTGACAGTTTCAAGATAGT
>JAFRAF010000128.1 GCA_017405545.1 Oscillospiraceae bacterium
GCAGAGCGGCCTCCCGGGACAGAAGCCGGGACGGTACTGCATCGAGAAAGCGCTCCAGAAGCAACTGGAGCCGTCTATCACCGCAGTTCAGAAAGACAATTGTCGGCGCTGCCGCAATACTCATACTCGCCGTTCTGCTGGCATGTCTTATAAGCTCATGCAGCCATAAAATGGCCGAGAAGCGTGATCAGCAGGAGCGAGAGGCCGCCGCTCTGGCACAGCAGCAGCTGGCCGCGCAGGAGGCCGCCGCAAATGTCAAGGCCCATCTGGCCGAGGCGGACAGGATGGCGGCCAGCTACGATTACGACGGCGCCATTGAGCATATTAAATCAGTGGGCTCAAACTACGCCAGCTATCCCGAGCTGACCGAGGCCATTGAGAAATATGAACAGGAAAAAACCACTATGGTCCTGTGGCCGGACAACACGCAGATACCCCACATATTCTTCCACTCCCTGATCGTGGACACCGCGCGCGCCTTCGACGGTGAGAACACGCAGAACGGATACAACCTGAACATGGCCACCTGTGATGAGTTCAGGGGCATACTCAACGAGATGTACAACAACGGCTATGTGCTTGTAAGCATATATGACGTGGCCTCGCCCCAGACCCAGGCCGACGGCACCGTGGTCTACAAGCCCGGTCAGATATGGCTGCCCGCCGGGAAAAAGCCCTTCGTCATGTCCGAGGACGACGTGTGCTACTACGAGTACATGGTTGACGGCGACGAGGATCATTACCCGGACAAGGACGGCGACGGCTTCCCCTACAAGCTGATGATCGACCCCTCCAGCGGCAAAGTCATAAACGCGTACATAGACGCTGAGGGGAATACCCTCTACGGGGAGTACGACCTGATGCCCATACTTGAGAGCTTCATCAAAGAGCACCCCGATTTCTCATACCGTGGCGCGAGGGCAATTCTCGCCTTTACAGGATATCAGGGGGCACTGGGCTACAGGACCCATCCCGACTGGGAGGCCATTCTGGGCACCCAGGCCTGGCAGCAGGAAAAGGAAGATGCCATCAAGGTCGCCAACCGGCTTAAGGAGATGGGCTATCTGATGGCCAGTCACAGCTTCGGCCATCCTGATTACGGCGCTATGGATATCAGCAAATTCCACGAGGACGTCCAGAAGTGGGAGGACCAGATCGAACCCATCGTGGGCGAGACTGATATTCTCATCTACCCCTTCGGAGCCGATATCGCCGGTGTGGAGGATTACTCCGGCGAGCGCTATCAAACTCTTTATGACGCCGGCTTCCGCTACTTCTGCAATGTGGACTCCTCCAAGTACTGGGTGCAGATACGCGATGACTACGTGCGTCAGGGCCGCCGCAATGTGGACGGATACCGCATGTACTGGAATCCCGACAAGCTCAGCGATCTGTTCGACGTGAGCAAGGTGTATGACAACACAAGGCCAACAATGCCCGAGTGGCAATAATGCCTGACTTGCGAAACGATTATCAATAAAAAAGGCTCCCGCCGCGTTTTGCGGCAGGAGCCTTTTTGGGGACAAGAACGGGATGTTGTCCCCAAAATGATTGATTCTTTCGCCGTTTTGGGTTATTATTCTCATATAATCAAAGATTTAAAACCATTCAGGAGGCAGAAATATGTCACATTCAGATAACATAAGACAGTATCACATCGCGTGCGCGCCCGGCGAGGTGGGAAAATACGTGATTCTGCCCGGCGACCCCGGCCGCTGCGAGCGCATAGCGCAGTATTTCGATGACCCCCTCAAAATCGCCCAGAACAGAGAGTACACCACCTACAGCGGATCACTGCTGGGCCAGAAGGTCTCGGTCACATCCACCGGCATAGGCGGCCCCTCCGCATCCATCGCCATTGAGGAACTCAGCGCCATCGGCGCGGACACCTTTGTGCGCATTGGCACCTGCGGCGGCATACAGAAAAATGTCATCAGCGGCGACTGCGTAATCGCCACCGGGGCCGTGAGGATGGAGGGCACCTCAAGGGAATACGCCCCAATCGAATTCCCCGCCTGTCCGGATTTTGAGGTGCTCTGCGCTCTGACAGATGCGGCTGAGGACATGGGTGTTCCATGGCACGCCGGGGTCGTGCAGTGCAAGGATTCGTTTTACGGGCAGCACAGCCCCGCCCGCATGCCCGTCGCCTCGGAGCTGCTGAACAAGTGGGAAGCCTGGAAGCGTCTGGGCGTGCTGGCCAGCGAGATGGAGTCCGCCGCCCTTTTTGTGGCCGCCGCAGCCCTGGGCGTGCGATGCGGCTCGGTATTCTCCGTGGTATGGAATCAGGAGCGGGCAAACGAGGGCATCGTAGATCCCGATTGCCTTGACCCTGATCTGGCCATAAAGGTCGCCGTGGCGGCGGTAAAGAAGCTTATCGCCCGGGACGAGGCCAAAAAAGCGCAATAAAAGTATAAAGCCCGGAGGGGAACGCATTACCGTTCACTCTCCGGGCTTTTTATCCCTTGCAGCAATGAGTATTATACCGGCTGTATATGCTCATCAAACGCGGTGCATATCATTCACGCTCTTTTGTAAAGACATTGCCTACGCCGAGTCTCCACTCCGGGTCAAAGGCGGCCTTCACACGGCGCATCTCCTCCACATGCTCCTCGCCGTACATCATGGCGATATAGGGGACCTTTATCTTCCCTGCCCCGTGTTCGGCACAGACCGCTCCCCCCATTGCAACGACCTCTTTCGCCCAGAGCCCATAGAGCTTTTTCCCCTCGGCAAATTCCCGCTCGTCACTGGGTAATATATTCACATGAACATGGTTGTCGCCGATATGACCCCAGATAGCGGACTGCAGGCCCGTGCGCTCCAGGCCGCTCCTGTAAACACCCATGATATCGCCCAGTCTGCCCGCGGGTACAGAAAAATCCGTTCCCAGCTTTGATATACCCGGGTGTCTGCGTTTGCGCTGGGCAATGAGTTTGTTTACGGATTCCGGCACGGCGTGGCGGAAGAGCTTTAAGCCCTCCCGCTCTCCTGCGCTCTTGGCAAGCCAAGTCTCCCTTAAATTGCCGCCGGAGCTCTCGATGCAGTCGGCTGTGAGCCGGAGTCTTGTCCATGCCTCATCCTCATCGCGGCAGTGGAACTCAGTATAGACGGCGGTTCTGCCGATGGGTATCTCCGGAAGAGGCCTTATCAGCGCACCGGCGGGCTTGTTTTCCCTCAGTATCTCAAGGGCCGCGTTGTCAAAGAACTCTATGGCCGCCGGGTCCGCCCCGCAAGTGCGGAGAGCCTCCACATATTTCACGGTGTCCGGCTCATGTCTGAAAAAGGCCGTCACCGCCCATATAACGGTGGGCGCGGGTATGAGCTCCAGCTCGGCCTCCACGATAACCGAAAGAGTCCCGTCGGAGCCTATGAGTATATCTATCGCGTCCATGGACTCCCCCGTCCAGTATCCGGAGGCGTTTTTTACAGGCGGGAGTGTGTAGGAGGGCAGCTTTACGCTTATTTTCCTGCCCTGTACAGTCTCAAGCTCAAGTATTCCGTCACAGGCAAAGCGCTGTCCCCTTTTCAGCTCGATCACATCTCCATCCGCCGTTACGGCGCTGACAGCGGAGATGTGTTTTCTTACGGGGCCGTACTTGTAGCTGCAGGCGCCTGAGGAATTGCAGGCTATCATGCCGCCTATCGAGGCCGTGGTCTCCGTTGGGTCGGGAGAGAAAAACCACTGTCCCGAGGCTATGAAGTCCCTGAGCGCGGCTTCGGACTCGCTGTCCCAGTTCTCAGTATCAAAGCGCTTTTCACTTAACATCTCTCTCAGCTCACGGAGGGTGAGGCCCGGCTGAACACGCAGGTAAAAGCGCCCGTCGCCCCGCCTGAGGCCCAGCACCCGGTTCATGCGTGACATGTTAACCACATGTCCGCCATGGGGCACACTTCCCGCGGTCACACCCGTGCGAGAGCCCTGCACAGTGATCTGAAGGCCCTTTTGGGCGCAGTATTCAAGGGACCGTATCAGCTCCTGCCTGTCCCGCGGAAAGGATATGCTCTCCGCATATCCGGTATTCCTCGATTCGTCGCTCAAATACCCGACGTAATCCTCGTCCATCGGAAGTATCAGATCTTTACGCACAGCATCACATCCTCAGAGGGGATTTTGAGTATATTATATCCCCGGACACATGTCATTTTCAACACTTGTTTTAGCATTCGATTCACAGTATAATCATAAAAAACAGAAAGGGGTATCCATCATGTCAAACAACCACGAACACGCGCTGGAGCTGATAAAAGGCGCCTATGACCTGCACGTACATTCCGGTCCGTCCCATTTGAAGCGCTCCGTTGACGACTTCACCCTCCTGCGGGAGGCGGACGGATACGGAATGGCCGGAGCGCTTATCAAAAGCCACTATGAGTCCACGGCTTCACGGGCGGCTATTGCCAACCAATACGCCGGGGCCTCCGCAAAGGCCTACAGCGGCTTTGCCCTGAACCAGCCCTTCGGCGGAATAAACCCCTATGCCGTGGAGGCCGCCGCCGCTCTCGGTCTTGATATGATATGGATGCCCACAAGGGATGCCGCCTGGTGCCTAACACGCGGTAATATGAAGGGCGACTTCTTCGACCGCCCGGGCATCTCCATAGTCGACGACACTGGCAAGCTCATCCCCCAGATACATGACGTCATAGACATAGTAAAGAAGTACAACATCTGCCTCGCCACCGGACACGTCTCCCCGGATGAGACCGATCTGCTGTGTCTGGCCTGCAGCGAGGCCGGCATCAAGTTTACCCTCACCCACCCGGACTGGCACAGGACAAGGGTCCCTGTGGACTTCCAGATAAGGCAGGCGGACCGGGGCGCCATTATTGAGAAGACCTGGGGCGTTGTGGAGGACAAGGAGGTCAGTATTGAGGAGTTCGCCTCGTCCATAAGGGCCGTAGGCTCCCACAGGGTCAGCCTCACCACCGACAGGGGTCAGTTCGACACCCGTCACCCTGCCGACTCCTACCTGGACGCCATAGAGCAGCTGTCCGCATGGGGCCTCAGCGACGATGAGATCATAGATATCACAAGGACAGTGCCGAAACAGCTCATGGACAGATAAGCTCACTCGGATAAAAGCAGATGTGACAGCAGGGCCTCCGGTGAATTCGCCGGAGGCCCTGAAGCTTTATTTGATCAAGAGGATATCCAAATCCACATTCCCGTCAATTCCGTTTACCTTACCGCTGGAGGTATACTGCAGCATGGCAAAATCATAGTAGAATGAGGGCACGGAGTGGTAATCCGCGTACCAGAAGTCATATTCCGCAATCCTGTTCAGGTCGTAGTAGTTGTAAGCAAGGTCCTTGTTGAAATATACCATAGGCACATATCCCGCCTTTTCAACTGTCCGGCAGAAGGCTCTGGCACAGGTGCTGACTATGGCCTTGTTCAGGCCATACACTCTCGCTGCGCTGCCGCCCTCCTTTTCCCAGTCGAAGACCACCGGCATGTCGATATCGTAGCCCTTTATCCGGCTGAGGACATACTCGGCCTCCTCCACCGCCTCATCGTAATTGATGGCCTGGGAGTAGAAATATACACCCACCTTCAAACCGGCTTCCTTTGCACCCTTGATATTCGCCTCGAAATACTTATCCGCTGAAATGTTCCCGTAAGAATAGCCCCTGTATCCCAGGCGTATCATGGCAAAGCTTATGCCGTCGGCCGCAACGGCGTTCCAGTTTATATCGGTGTTCCACGAGGACACATCCACGCCCGCCATTGTTTTTACGGAATCGGAGGAATAGGTCATCCTTCCGTTTTCAAGGCTGAAGCGACTGCTGTCGTATGAGAATTTGGGGACATCCTCGCACAGGTAGCCCTTGTATATCCCGTCCGTTATCAGAGGGCGGCCCTCATTCGGGTTTATGTCTGTGCCGCATATGCGCCATATAACAGCGCTGATCTCCGAGCGCTTTATATTGTCATCGGGCTTGTACAGCAGAGTATCCCCGGAATAGCTGCCCTGGAGTATTCCCTTTTTATTCATGGCCACCAGATATCCGTCGCCGCAATCGGCGAAGGGAGAGCCGTCGCCGGAGGGTCTGAGCTTCAGCGCCTTGGCGGCGACGCGGGCAATCAGTATCCTGCTCATGGGCGCGTCGAGGTCTGTGATCTCCCCGGGCTCGGCAAAGCCCATATTCACGGCGAAATCAAGGTATCCGCTGGCCCAATAGCCATTCACCGCCGCCTTTTCTCCATATCCGGCCGCTATGATTATCAGCTTAAGCGCCTCGCCGCAGGTGACGGGGTTTGCCGGCTTGAAGCTGCCGTCGGGATAACCCTTGACCACACCCTGATCACTCAGTTCGCTTACATATGAATAAAACCAGTCGGAGCTGAGTACATCGCTGTATACGACCTCGCCCTTGCCCCAGGAGGCCTTTACGGAGCGGTTCGCGTCCACAATGGTATCCTCTGTTATACGGCTTCCGTCGGAGCTGATCCAGCCTTGGAACTGATAACCGCTCTTTTCGCTGTTGGGCAGGGTCCCGTAGGGCTTGTTCACCTCATAGAACACTATGTCATGTTCAAGGCTTCCGCCGTTGGCGTTGAGTATTAGATACCTGTACTGGGGTGAGGCATCCCCCTTGTAGTCGCCGTACACAAAGAGTCTGGCCTCCGTAATGCGCCGCTCTGCCAGACCGGCCGCCGCGACGGAGCCCCTGTGGCACCATGTGCCTATGGCGTTTACTATTTCCTGATTTGAGTACTTGCTCAGACCGTTGACCATATAATCGTATATCCTGCAGCCTGAGTACATCCACTGGGTGCCGAGAGCCCAGGTAAAGCACATGAGGGCGTCAAACTGGCTCTGGCTCAGGGATACATTCTTGTTGCCCATAAATGTATTGAGCTTAGTTTCATATGCGGGGAGCGCGGCTCTGAGCAGCTTGTCCGCCTCAGCCTCGGAAATACCGTTGGGGTAATTTCCCGAGCTGCACTCAGTACCGTAGCCTATGTATGTCTTGCCGGAGGAGCTGTACTCCTTTGCGCTGAAGCCCTGCAGTCTCTCGAGGAACTTTACGCCCTCGTCGCTGGTTTTCATGTCGGTCGGCACGGCCATGACACACGGCATTCCCAGACCGGTCAGTATCACTATCGCAAGCAGGACGCATAAAAGATTTTTTAATCTCACTCTTCCCATAACGCTTTCACCTCATCCCCTGTCTATGATGATATGTTATAAATCCTATATTCCCGGTTTTTTAATAAGCAATCTTCAATTACCTGTTTGATAACGCTGTTTTTAAGAATACCCTATTATTCCCTGTTTGTCCATACATTCATGGGTTTAAATCCCTAAATTATTTCAATTATTTGCAAAATAGTAACAATTTATCCCTTTCCCGCTGCAACTCCGTATTTAAGAGGGATAGAGTCTTCTCTGATATGCAGACGTTAAAACTAACGATTATTCCATATTGCGGTTCTTTTCTATTCACTATGCCGGTAGAATTTCAGCTGCATATATGATAGAATTAAAAATAAAAAGTGAGACTGTCTGTCAGAGGTATCGCTATGAGAATCATCGTCGTGGGCGCCGGAAAGGTCGGCTACAGCATAATTGAACAGCTCGCAAATGAGGGGCACGATATCACCGCCATTGACCGCAAAGAGGAGAGAATCGACTACCTGGCAAACAGCCAGGATGTGATCGTTATGGCCGGAAATGGCGCGAATGTGGATCTGCTGCGCCAGGCCGGAGCCGGAAGCGCCGATCTCGTGATTGCCGCCACCGGCTACGACGAGGTGAACATGGTCTGCTGTCTTGCGGCAAAGCACCTCGGGACAAAGCACACTGTGGCCAGGCTGAAGAACCCCGATTACATCAAGCAAAACGATTTTCTGTTAAGGGCGCTGGGTATATCCATATCCTTCAGCGCGGATTACGAGGCCGCCGAGGATATCTCCAGAATACTGCGCTTCCCCACCGCTGACAGCGTTGACACCTTTGCCTGCGGCCTTGCGGAGCTGGTGGAATACCATGTGCCCGCGGGAAGCAGGCTGGACGGTATAACCCTGAATCAGATGGACAACAGCTTCAAATCCAAGATACTCGTCTGTGCCATAGAGCGGGGCGGCAAGGTAATAGTACCCAACGGAAACTCAATTGTCGCCGCCGGGGACAAGCTAAGCATTTCCGGCGGACGCAGCGAGCTCCGGGACTTCTTCATAGAGGCCGGCGCATATAAAAAATCCGTCAAAAACGTCATGATACTGGGCGGCAGCCGGATAGCGGTCCATCTGGCCCTGCAGCTGGTCGACGCCGGTATCCGCGTCAGCATAATCGAGGAAAACCCAAAGCGCTGCGATGAACTCGCTGAGCTGCTGCCGAGGGTCAATATCATATGCGGTGACGGGACCCGCCGCGAGGTCCTTATGGAGGAGCGGGTCGGCGACGCTGACGCCTTCGTCGCCCTTACCGGATATGACGAGGACAATATAATACTGTCCATGTACGCACAGTCTGCAGGCGTGAGAAAGGTCATTACAAAGGTGAATGAGGACCATTTGATAGAGATGCTCGAGCGCACCGACCTGGACTGCTTCATCTGTCCCCGGCTCACAGCCGCCCAGCGCATAGTGCAGTATGTCAGAGCTCTTGAAAACGCGGCGGGCAGCTCAGTGGAGACGCTGTACCGTATCGTGGGCAACAGGGTCGAGGCCCTGGAGTTCATAGTCAGCGGACAATCCAAAATATGCGGGCGTCCCATAAAGGAATTAAAGCTCAAGCCCGATTACCTCTTCGCCGCGGTCATACACGGCAGGCAGTGCATAATCCCCGACGGCAGCACCGTTATTCACAGTGGAGACCGGGCGGTGATCGTCACAACCAGGCACGGCCTGACAGACATCGACGCAATACTGGAGTAGACATATGAACAGCCGTATTGTCGCTAAAAATGTGGGGAGAGTCATTTTTGTAGAGGCACTGCTGATGGTCATACCTCTGCTGAGCTGCTTTTATTACAGCGAGCCGGTTCTGCCCTTCCTCATCCCCATAATACTGTGCGCCCTTATAGGTGGAGCTCTTATGCGCGTCAGCGCCGACGCCGACAACATGTTCGAGCGGGAGGGCTTTGTAACTGTCACCCTATCGTGGGTCTGCGTGTCCGTGCTGGGGTGCATCCCCTTTGTCATCAACGGAGAGATACCCAATGCTGTTGACGCCCTTTTTGAGACGGTGTCCGGCTTCACCACAACGGGCGCCAGCATCCTGACGGATATCGAGGCCATGTCCAGATCCTGCATGTTCTGGCGCATGTTCACCCACTGGATAGGCGGCATGGGCGTACTTGTGTTTATGATGGCCATACTCCCCATGTCCGGAGAGCGCTCCATGCACATAATGCGTGCAGAGCTGACCGGCCCCAGCGTGGACAAGCTGGTACCCCGGGTGCGGAAAACGGCCAGACTTCTGTACGTCATTTACATAGGCATGACCCTTGTTGAGACACTTCTCCTCCTGCTGGGGGGCATGGGCATATATGAATCGCTGCTTCACTCCTTCGCGACAGCCGGTACCGGCGGATTCTCCACCAGAGCGCTGAGCATTGCCTCGTTCAACAGCGCTTATATCGATATAGTTATCTCTCTGTTCATGATACTGTTCGGGATAAACTTCAACCTGTATTTTCTCATACTCGTGGGGAAAACAAAGAGCGCCTTTAAAAACGAGGAGCTCTGGTGCTATCTGGGAATAATTGCGCTGTCCACCATATGCGTCGCCCTGAACATCCAGTCAAAGATGTCCGGCACCGGAGAGGCTTTCAGATACGCGTTTTTCCAGGTCAGTTCAATAATAACCACAACAGGCTTCGCCACAGCGGACTTCAATCTGTGGCCGGCCTTTTCATGCTGGATACTTGTGATGCTCATGTTTATCGGAGGCTGTGCCGGCTCCACCGGCGGAGGCATAATAGTATCAAGGATAATCATCCTCGCCAAA
>JAFRAF010000129.1 GCA_017405545.1 Oscillospiraceae bacterium
CGGAAACTACCAGTGGCCCTGCGAGGGCGTGCTGACCTCCGGCTTCGGATACAGGAACGTGAGTGTGGGCTCCAGCTATCACAAGGGCATAGACATCGCCTCAGCGGCCGGCACGCCCATATACGCCTCTGACGGAGGCGTGGTGACCTACGCGGGCTGGGCCTCCGGCTACGGCAACTTCGTGCGCATTGAGCACGACAACGGGGACGTGACCGCCTACGGCCACATGCGGGCCATACTTGTACACGAGGGGGATCAGGTGTCCCAGGGTCAGCAGATAGGCGAGATGGGCACCACGGGCGTATCCACCGGCAACCACTGCCACTTCGAGATCCGAATAGGCGGTACGCTTTACGTGAATCCTCTGGAGTATCTGCCCGAGAGGTAAGCGGGCTGTTTTACCGACGATAACACAGAATACCGCAGCAGCGCCGACGCTTTTTCGCATCGGCGCTGTTTTTTTGCGTAAACCAATCCCTCAGTCAGCCTTGAGGGCTGACAGCTCCCTTTCACAAGGGAGCCTGACGCTGTGAAGTACTTTCCCGCCTCATCCGGCTCTGCTTTGGGCGTAAGCCGGATAAGGCTTTACCGCAGTGAGACTTGCGACTGAAAGCCTCCCTTGTGTAAAGGGAGGTGGGTCGGCGCAAGCCGAGCCGGAGGGATTGTCGCAACTGCGCAAGAGTTTTCTTTAAAAATAGTGATATATATGAATAAAAGGGAGGTCGATTAATCTCTCTTTTATTTTTATAATATAGGTTTGCTTCGCCGCCCATCCGCATTAACCGTTTTTTCTGTATTCGCCACGGCGGGTAAACTCTATCAGCCCACGGTCTCTGAGCAGTTGGAGTTGCTGGCGTATTTTTGGTCGTACGTTATGGTTGGCAGGGTGCTTTGCAGAGAGTTCGTTTTCAAAGCCGTACACCTCCGACAGAGTAAACGCACGGCTTTCGATCCTGTCAACACAGGAAAGCACATCAAGCAGCCAGCCACGGGCGTTTATATCGGCTACAACAAGGGACTCGGCAATGGCGACCTTTTTCAGCACCTCTTTTTCATCAATGGCTTGACCATGCTCAATAATAGGTATGCGTCCTGTAGCCGGTATGGATTCAAGCAGGATATTGCAGCCGACCCAACCGGCACGCCTGGCATTTTCCGAGAGTGGCCGCCGCTTTTCAATAATGCCAGGAGTGAAAAAGTGCTTGGGCACGAAGAAAAAGTTCCGTACCGACCAATCGGCTTTTGAATATGACATAAAAAAGAAGTCGGGGTTGTCAAGACTTGTGATTCTGTTTATCATGGTCGAGTATGCACCGTCGGTGACCTTTTCGAGAGATGCCCCGTTTTTACTCTTGAGTTCAAACTGATTGTCACAGACAGGGCAGAAAAAGTCTGCCACCGGCTTGTTGTTCTCAAAATGTGATATTCGAGGGCTTCCGCACCGTGGGCAGAACATGTTGTCTGCCACCCATTGCTCCGTGATTACGCGAGCTTTTTGGGAGTTGCTTCTGTATTTTTCAGCAGGGGTCGTGTCCATTAACAGTTCCATCATAACGCCGACCTTTCACAGTTTATAGATTCAAATCTGTCACAGCCTGTGATATACAAGGGCGGAAAGCGTGTACATGCATTTCCGCCCTTTGAGAGTGCTGGTTATTATCTTGTCTCCTAATACTCATAGTGGAGCTCGGGGTTGGAAAGCTCCTTTATCCTTATATCAAAAGCCTCGCGGGCAGCCTTTTCGTCGGGCAGCGCGTCCTTCGCCCCGATGAGGCGGAGCATATATTTGGCGAAGTCCGGATTGAGCGGCAGCAGGGGTCCGGTCAGATAGGTGGCCATGAAGTTATTTTTGCGCAGGCCCTCATAGCGGCTCTCCGGGTTCAGGCCCGCGCCCTTTGTCACCTCAAAGAGAGCGCAGTCGGAGTTGTCCCCGTAGGAGTGGCCGAACTGGCTCTTAAAGCCCGTGACCACCATGTCGCCCATGCGGCCCAGCCACAGGGAATTGTAGCGGTGCTCCATGTCCCGGACGGACCAGGTGTCAAAGAGGCCGAGGCCGTCTATCCTGCCCCCGTCGGGCTTGTCTATGAATCTGCCGAAAAGCTCCATGGCGTTGCCGGTCACGAGGAAAGGCACGGAGCGCTCCACCAGCTCCTTCACCCTGGGCATATAGGGACGCAGGGCCTCGGCGGCCAGCTCCTGTCCGTCCTCGGTGGTGCCGCCCATGTAGATGAGCGCGGGCTCCTCCGTCATGAACAGGGGCTCGTCCTTCAGCCTGGTGTTGTGCAGCCGTATGCTGTCGTCGGCCAGCTGCAGGTATTTGGCGTTGAACAGGTCCCCGTAGAGATTGCATATCTCGGGATACAGAACTTCTATTATCATAACTGCCCTCCATTTTCCCCGTCGGCGGGGCTGTCGGCCTTTTCCACTGCTCTGGCGGCCACGTACTCCCTGACCTTGGCGGCCAGAGGCACGGAGTCCACCCCGTGGAGTATATACAGGCAGTCGCCGGGCGTGTAGTCCAGCAGGTCCGCGGCGGCGTAAGGGTCGTGGTCCAGCCTTATTTTCTCCTCAGGCACTCCGGCCAGCAGCAGGCGATACTTGTAGTCGGCGGCCCGCTTGCCCGTGACCACCAGCAGATGCACACTGGGGTCGTTAAGGAACTCAAAATCGCAGTCGTAGAGCCAGCTCACGTTTTCGGACCAGTGCTTTTCGTCTCCGATGCAGTTCATAAGCAGGAGTATCTCCTTGCTGCCCGGCTGGCCCGCCACGTATTCGAAAGCCCGTGAGCAGGCCAGGGCGTTTTTCTCCTTGGCCATATGGGATATGAGCTTTATTCGGCCCACATCCTCCGATTTGTAGCGGGAAGCCACAAGGCCCACACCCCGCAGGGCTTCCTTTATCTCGTCGTGGCTATAGCCCAGCTGCCGCAGTACGGCCACGGCGGCGCACAGGTTGTAGGCGTTGAAGATGCTGTCGCTGAGGAGCTTGTACTCCACCTCGTCCGCCCCGTCCCGGAGGGTGAGCGCCATTTTTTCAAAGTCCACGTCGTGGGCGAAGTAGTCGCTCTCCGGGGCCCTGAAGCCGCAGTCGGGGCAGTAGGCCTTGCCGATGTGGTGATAGCGCAGGTACTCGTATTTCAGCTCGCTGTGGCATTTGGGGCAGATCTGCATGTCGTTTATGAGATTTATGCACTCGCTCACGTCCGAGTCCATGGGCCCTATGCCGAAGTACACCCGGGGGTTGTCCGGGGCCACATTGGCGGAGATCAGGTCGTCGGCGTTGAGCACCAGCTTTGTGTCCGCCGGGATGCTGTCAGTGAGGAAGTCGGCGATGTACTTGGGGTGGGCGTTTCGCATGATGGAGTCGCGGAACAGGTTGGTGATGAGCAGCAGCTCCGGCTTTATATAGGGGTAAATGCGCTTTGAGGAGCGCTCGTCCACCTCCAGCACGGCTATCTCGTATTTGGAGCGGTTGAACATGTCCGCGCCGGATATCATCGACGTGGCAATACCCGAGTTGATGTTGGAGCCGTAGCGGTTGTTCAGCACCCGCAGGCCCAGCTTTTCCAGCAGGTCGCACAGCAGGTTGCAGACCGTGGTCTTGCCGTTGGTGCCGGTGACGGCGATTATCCTGCCGGGCCGCGCCACATAGCGCAGAAACTCCGGGCATATCTTCAGCGCCAGCTCCCCGGGGAAGTTGGTGGCCTGATGCTTTGTGATGTGCAGCAGGGGCACAGACAGCTTCGCCGCCCAGAGGGCTATATAAAATTTCAGCTTAGCCATTGCTCTGATCCTTTCCGAATACCGCCACACAGCGGTTTATTTTTATGCCC
>JAFRAF010000130.1 GCA_017405545.1 Oscillospiraceae bacterium
GATCTTCAGCCCATCCATATCGGGGAGGCCCAGGTCCAGGATAATGAGGTCCGGGCAATATGAGGTTATCATGGAATAGGCCTCTGCTCCGTCCTTTGCCAGAATGACCTTATACCCGTTGGAGGACAGGACAGCGTTTATGAAGCTGCGAATGCTTTTATCATCTTCTACAACAAGAACAAGTTTTTTGATCTCCATAAAGACCTCCGTTCCGCCGCTTTAAAGATCAGCGGCATTGAGCCAAATTGATGTATCATTCCTGTACATCTATAGCCTGTACGTCCTGAAGGGGCAGGGTGAAGGATACGACAGCGCCCTGCTGTCCGTTGGCGGCTGTAATGCTGCCTTTGTGGGCTTTTACGATGGCCGCGCATACTGTAAGGCCTATGCCCATGTTGTGCTTTTGCTTGGAAAGAATGCCCGTGTCACGTTCGAGTTCACCGTCAAATATGTGTGGGAGCTTCGATCGATTGATGTCCTGCCCGTTGTCCTCGACAGTAATGCGGACGTCGTCGCCCACGACCTCAGCGCTCATGATTATCCTGGTGGTCGTCTTCCCGTGGTTCACGGAGTTCTCAAGCAGATTCATCAGCACCTGGGATATCAGCATGGCGTCCATGGGGACCAGCAGCAGCTCATCGGGAACCTTAAGGATGAGTTCTATGTCAGGGAAGCGTTTTCGGAATTTTCTGGCTACGACCTCAAATATTTCTTCGATTGCCTCAGTGCACTTCATTATCTCAGTGTCCTGAGAACTCACCCGGGTTATAGTCAGCAGGTTTTCCACCATACATATGAGCCATTTGGCTTCTTCGTTGGCATCCGCAAGGAGCTCGCGCTGATACTCGGGGGCCAGCTTTTCACCGCTCTCCTCCAGGACTGCCAGTATTCCGGATATGGATGTGAGAGGAGTGCGCAGGTCATGAGAGATAGATCTCAGCAGATCGGCACGCATCCGCTCCTTTTCGGCCGCTACCCGGTATTCCTCCTGCTTTATTATCCGCGAGGTGAGCATGCTTATAATTATTGATGTTACAAGCAGAGTGAAAAAGGTCAGGGGATATCCCGAAATCTTCATGTTGAATTTCAGGTATGGGTAGGTAAAGGCGTAGTTGACCACCAGCACGCCGATTATCGACGCCAGTATCCCATAGATATATCCGTCGGTCACCCTGGATATAATAAGCACCGCGAGGACAAATATCATTGAGGAGTTTGTCATGCCGTTGACCTCGCCGTGCAGACCGTGGCAAATAAATGCGGCTATAATTATTATTCCGAGTGTGAGCCCGATATCTATGGCAACCCGTTCGCCGGGTGTTTTATCCCGTTTCAGATTCTCGATCATATACACCACCGGCTCAATTATAACACGCCGCTGCCAGCCTGCAAAGACCGTAATTGTGTTAAAAAGATATAAAGAACAGAGGAATAAGGGGACTTGGAATTCAATAGGCTTATATCGGAGGCCTGCTTTGTCCCATGTCTGATAAAAATGCTCTGCTTAAAAATACAATAGTCATGACGCTTGCCTCTGTCATTATACGCGGGGCCGGTATGGTGTTTCAGGTATACCTGTCAAAGAGCGTAGGCGCCGCGGGGATGGGACTTTATAATCTCATTTTGTCGGTGAGCGTTTTCGCTTCGACCTTTGCTGTCTCCGGCATACGCTTCGCGACCACAAGACTTGCGTCAGAGGAAATGTGCACCGGCCCCTGTGGGGTGCTGAAAAGGGCGGTAAATACCTGTATGGTATATGCTCTGTTCTTCGGCACTCTGGCGATGGCGCTTTTGAGCTTTGGAGCGGATTTTATAGGAAACAGGCTTGTTGGGGACAGCAGAAGCGTTTTATCGCTTCGCATGATGGCGCTGAGTCTGCCCTTTTTGGCCATGTCGTCGGTGTACTCCGGCTTTTTTATAGCCGCGAAAAGGGCCTCCGCAGCGGCCGCAGTCCAATTGACGGAACAGGCGATAAGAATAATCGTTTCTGTGGCCGCTCTGAGAATAAACGGGCTCGACAGCCTTGAGATGGCATGTACATCGATCGTTTTCGGCGGTACTGCGGCGGAGTGCGCATCCTTTGTCATGTATTTGCTGCTGTACAGGATGACGTCTGTTTCCGGAAACAGAGAGCTTGGCGGCGGTCATAATAAGCCGCCGGTATACAGGCGTATGCTCGGCATAGCCCTGCCGCTTGCGGTTTCAGCGTATGCCAGGACAGCTCTGGTCACGGTACAAAACCTGCTCATACCCGGGGGGCTTGCATCCTCGGGACTTGGCAGGGAGAGGGCCATGGCCGCTTACGGGATGATAGACGGTATGGTGCTACCGGTTATCGCTTTTCCCTCGGTGCTGTTTTATTCTATAGCGGATCTTATTGTCCCGGAGCTGACGGAGGAACAGATGAGGGGAAGGAACACAGAGATAGACAGAAAGGTTAATCTGATACTGCACAGATGTCTTGAGTTCTCCCTTTTTTTCGCAGGGGCTTTCCTGGCATTTGGCTCTGATATGGGCAGACTGATATATGACAGCGAAGAGGCGGGACGTTATATAAGCGCAATGGCGCTGTTTGTACCGTTTTACTACATGGATGCCGTGACTGACGGGATGCTAAGAGGACTCGGACAGCAGATGCACTCTATGCGGTACAATATCGTCGACTCCGTTCTGAGCATATTGCTTATAATATTAATGTTGCCCAGGGCCGGTGTGTGCGCCTATATAATGATCATATACTTCTCGGAGTGCTTTAATTTTATGCTCAGCTTCGGCAGACTGTGCGCTGTATCAAGAGTTCGTTTGGGCTTGAATGAAGTGCTGAGGGATTCAATGGCTGCGGTCATCGCACTGTGTTCAGCAAAGCTCATATGCCGGACTGCTGTCGCACAGGGCAGTCTGCCCGGGATTGCCCTGTGCGTTATATTCGCAATATGCATGTATTACTGCATTTTATCCCTGCCCGAACGGGTAAAATGTCAAAAATTTCATTCTTTTTCGCAATGAGCGTTGAAATACTTATAAAGAGTGTTATAATAATTCATGTGATATGACTGCTGTTATGTCATATTGCAGCTCATCATAAAGTGGATGACGGAATAAAACAGCGGCATAGTGATGCATTGGACCGATGGCGCGGAATAGCTGTCCCGCCATACAGTCCGAATGTTGTTGCGGCGCCCGTATGGAGGTTATTATGACAGACGAAAAGCTTCTGAAGGAGCTTAATGATTTTGCGCTTGATATCAGGATCGCAACTGTGGAATGCCTTAAATCGAGGGGCTTCGGACATATAGGCGGGTCGCTCAGTATCGCGGACCTCTTGGCTGTGCTCTATGGCTCCGTAATGCGTTATGACCCTAAGAATCCCAAATGGCCCGAGCGGGATAAGCTGGTGTGCTCAAAGGGGCACGCGGGGCCGGGCGTATATGCCGCGCTGGCGCTTAAGGGCTTTTTCCCCTATGAGGAGCTTAAAACCCTCAACGAGCCCGGCACAAATCTCCCGAGTCACTGTGACAGAAACAAGACGCCGGGCATAGACATGACGACCGGCTCACTCGGACAGGGGACGTCGCTGGCCGTAGGCATAGCCCTCGGCGACAAGCTCAAGGGCCGTGACAGCAGGACCTATCTGATAGTGGGCGACGGCGAGGCCGTTGAGGGCCTGGTCTGGGAGGCGGCCATGTTTACCGCCGCCACGAAGGTCACGAATCTGATGTGGTTTATAGACTGGAACAAAAAGCAGCTCGACGGCTACACCAAGGTTATAAACGACCACGGCGACTTCAGAGCCAAGTTTGAAGCCTTCGGCTTTGAGGCGATACAGCTCGACGGGAATGATATTGCCCAGCTGTATGACGCCGTGACAGCGCCCATAGGAGACAAGCCCAGAGCGATAATTATGGATACTGTCAAGGGCAAGGGCGTGACTGAGGTGGAGGAGACCTTCTCAAATCACAGCATGAATGTCCCGGCTGAGGTGTTTGACCGCTGGCTGGACGAGCTCAGGGCTCGCAAGGAGGCACAGAGATGAGTATTGTCTACAATGGAAGCAATGATTCAAAGACATTTAAAGATGTTTTTTCAACAGTGATACCGCAATTGTGTGAAAAAGACCCTGACGTTGTCTACCTTGACGCCGATCTGATGAGCTGTATCGGAATGCTCAAATGGGCGGAAAACAATCCCGACAGGGCTATCAACTGCGGAATAGCCGAGGCAAATATGGTGGGCATAGCCAGCGGTATGGCGTCCGCGGGCATGAAGCCCATTGTGCACAGCTTCGGTATATTTGCCTCCCGCCGAGTATTCGACCAGGCCTTTTTGTCGGCCGGGTATGCCAAAAATGACATTACCGTAATCGGCAGCGATCCGGGAGTCTGCGCCGCCTTCAACGGGGGCACCCACATGCCCTTTGAAGATACGGCCATATACAGGACGCTTCCCGGAGCGACTGTGATGGATGTGTGCGACACGGCCATGCTCGCCGCTGTTCTGGAGCAGTCCAAGGACAGAGCGGGCGTAAAGTATATTCGTGTCGCCAGAAAAAATTCGGTTAAGGTATACGGTGACGACACGGAATTTGAAATCGGGAAGGGCAAGCTTCTCAAAGAGGGAAACGATGTCCTCATCGTCGCCAGCGGCATCATGGTGGCCAAAGCCCTGGAGGCGGCAAAGCTGCTGGAGGCTGAGGGCGTCTCAGCGGCGGTAGTGGATATGTTTACGGTAAAGCCCATTGATTTCGAGCTGCTTGTGCAATGGGCGGAGAAGACCGGATGCGCGGTTGTGGCTGAGAACCATAACAAAATCGGCGGTTTGTGCGGCGCCGTGTGCGAGTTTCTGGCTTCCCGGCACCCTGTACCGGTTGAGTTCGTGGCCGTTGAGGACGAATTCGGCGAGGTGGGTCCCCAGGACTATCTGGAGAAGCGCTTCGGCCTGACGGCTGAACATATTGTCGAAAGCGCAAAGATGGCCATAAGCCGTAAATAGAAGGCTTAATACCTGATAATGCCAGTTATATAAGAGCTACAGGCCGCGGATAACCCCGCGGCCTGTCTTGCACCAAAAAAGTCGGCTCCAGGTAAAGCTGAAGCCGACTTTATTGTTGTATTCGGTTTTAAAACTGTCTTACCACTCCAGATCGGGATCAGCCGCGCGGCCTTTGCCGGTGATGCCGTCAAGGACGATGCGCTGCTCGACCTGAGCGACCATCTTCTTGGTGAACTTAACAGTGTCGGGGTTGACGGAGAGGGAATCGATGCCGTTTCTTACGAGGAACTCAGCGAACTCGGGGTACACGCTGGGAGCCTGACCGCAGATGGATACGGTCTTGCCGGCGGCGTGAGCCTTCTCGATGAGCTTCTTGATGATTCTACGGACTGCCAGGTTACGCTCGTCGAAGATGTGGGACACGGTGTCGTTGTCGCGGTCGCAGCCCAGGGTCAGCATGGTCAGGTCGTTGGAGCCGATGGAATAACCGTCGACGAAATCATTGAACTGATCTGCCAGAATGATGTTGGAGGGGATCTCCGCCATCAGCCAGACCTTGAAGTCGGGTCCGCGCTTCAGACCCTGCTGAGCCATCAGGTCGATGACCTTTCTGCATTCGTCAACAGTGCGGCAGAAGGGGATCATGACATACAGGTTCTTCAGACCGAACTCGTTACGCACCTTCTTGACCGCCTCTATCTCAAGCTTGAAGCCCTCGATATATGCGGGATCGTAGTAACGGGAAGCTCCACGCCAGCCGAGGAGTGCGCTGGGCTCATTGGGCTCGAACTCGTCGCCGCCCTTGAGGTCACGGTACTCGGAGGACTTGAAGTCGGAGAAGCGGAGAACCACCGGACGGGGAGACATGGCCTGACATACCTGACGGAAGCCCTCGGCCAGCTGGTCAACGACCTTCTCGGGGTGGCCGGTTTTTATCAGGTACAGAGGATGCTCGTGGATATATGTAGTCCAGATGAACTCCTCACGCATGAGGCCGATACCGTCGCAGGGGAGGGAGGAATACTTGTCCGCCAGCTCGGGATCGCCCAGGTTCATGTAGATCTTGGTGCCGGTTACAGGGAAGGTCTCAGCGGCGACAACAGTGCCGGCCGCGGCGGCCTCAGGCTTCTTGGCGAACTCAACGATGCCCTCGTATACAACGCCGTTGGTGGCGTCTACGGAGATGTCAGCGCCGTCGGGGATGGTGTCCGTAGCAGCGGGGCCGCGGCTCTTGGTGCCGACCACGCAGGGGATGCCGAGCTCACGGGAGACGATGGAGGCGTGGCAAGTCATGCCGCCGGAGTTAGTGACGATGGCCTTGGCCTTCTTCATTGCGGGCACCCAGTCGGGGGCGGTCATCTCGGTTACAAGGATTTCGCCGTCCTTGAACTCGTCGATAAGAGCCACATCGCGGATAACATGGGCCTTGCCGCTTACCTGTCCGGGGCTTGCGGGCATACCCTTGACCAAAACTGTACGATTAGTAGTTACTGACTCGCTGCTCACTGCACTGCTCTCCTTATCTTTTCTGGACCAGACAGTTTCGGGTCTGGCCTGAAGTATCCATATTTTTCCGTCACGCTCGTCTACGCCCCACTCCATATCCATGTAGCAGCCGTAGTGCTTCTCTATCTTCATTGCGTAACCGGCAAGCTCTTTGATCTGCTCGTCGGTGAGAACCTGTCTGGCCCGCTTTTCCTCGGGTACGGGCAGCTCCTCGCAGTCGCCTCCGACCTTGCGGACGAGCATGATATCCTGAGAGTACACGTCGCAAACGTCGATGTTGCCGGTCTCCTTGTTGACCTGATAGTTATCGGGGGTAACGGTACCCTGAACAACGTACTCGCCGAGACCGTAGGCAGCCTCGATGAAAACGACCTTGTCGTCACCGTTTGTGACGTTGAGAGAGAACATTACGCCGGAGGCCTCAGAGTATACCATCATCTGTACGACGGCGCTGAGGGCGACCTCGATATGGTCAAAGCCCTGTTTCTCTCTGTAATAAACAGCTCTGTCGGTAAAGCAGGAAGCATAGCACTGTTTCACTCGCTCAACAACATCCTCGCCGCCCTGAACATTCAGGTATGTATCCTGCTGTCCGGCGAAGCTGGCGTCGGGCAGATCCTCGGCTGTAGCGCTTGAACGTACAGCGACGAAAGGAGCGTCCTCGCCGACCTTCTTGGCCAACTCGGCATAGGCGTCTTTGATGGCCTTGTCGAGATCCTCAGGCATCTTCTCATCCACGATCATCTTACGCAGCTTGGCGCAGACGTCACGGAGAAGAGCGCTGTCCTCAACATCGGTGAGTTCAGCGAGACAGGCCTGCATTCTCTCCTTAAGTCCGTTCTTCTCAATAAAGTAACGGTATGCATAGGCGGTCGTTGCAAAGCCGTACGGTACGGGGACGTCGGTCTTGGCGGTCATCTCACCCAGTGAGGAGGATTTACCGCCGACTATCGCGACGTCGCTTCTTTCAAGCTGTTCGAACCAAAGTAAAAATTGCTCTTCCTTGTTCACAAAAGCACCCCTTTAGCAAAAAAGATTTATTGGAATAGATGTGTTTATTGCATTCATATCTATTCAAAGGTCCTACATATAAAAATGCAAGATTGAACAAAGTTATATTTCAATCTTACGTATATAATATATTATGACTGTCTCAATGTCAATACCGTTTATAAACAAAACAACATAGAAATTGCACATTTAGTCAGGATGAAAGACATCAGACGGGAGTTTTTGCTCCGGGGGAGGATTGCGAACATGTTTTCTTTAATAAAACAATTATATGCGCAATATTCATAAAACTATTCATACTTATTCATTATTATTCAACTTAAACAATACTCTGTTGACTTTGGATTGTTAATTTGTATATAATACTCATATCCGGCAAAGGTTATTTACAATAAGGCGATAGTATCATTAATATGATACGGAGTTAATCGAGTGTTTTTGCGTTTGAATGAGACGTTGTAAACTAAATAATTCCTGTCTTAGTAAGACTGATATGATAATTATTATCAGCCGGGTTTTTCCTGTCAAAAGACAGCCGTTTATTTTTTAAACATTGGTTTTATATTTTACCTGAGGTCGGGCGTCCTGCGCCTCCGTAATATACAGATTTCAGGTTATTATATGGAATTATATACAAAACCCGACATGAGAGATATATTTCGATAATTCAATGAGCGCGTCATGGGCGGGAAAAAGGAATCTCATTTGTTTTCTTATAAAGCATCATTTTTGCAATTAATACACGGTTTAACTTGCAAAAAATGCACCGGTGCTTTAATTACAAAAAGGCGTCCGCCCCGGATAATACTGAGGCGGACACAATGCTTTATCTGTCGAAGCCGGGGTTGACAGCATATATGTTTTTCTGGTCCAGCCGTTCCTGTGTTTTCCTTAGTGCTTCACCGAAACGCTGGTAGAGAAC
>JAFRAF010000013.1 GCA_017405545.1 Oscillospiraceae bacterium
ACCGTGATAGGAGTTTTAAGATCGTGGGAAATATCGGTTATAAACTGCCGCTCCAGCTCTATGGCGTCCTCCATGGGCTTTGCCGCAAGCTTTGAGAGCTTCCGGCTTATGAGATAGACCAGCGCCATGGCCGCTATATACGCCGCCAACAGGACAAGCGCGCTCTGCAGGACCTTTGAGTACAGATATGAGTTGTCCGCTATGACGATCTTTGAGCTTGCAAAGGCATCCTCCCTGTAGTAGAAAATGCCCTGCGAGTCCAGCCTGCCGAAGCCCTCCTCCAGGCTGACTATCTCCTCTACAGCCTCCGATATGCTCTGCACCCCTACGCTTGTATCGTCGGACATAACGGAGAGCTCGCCCGTATCCCGGTCATAAAACACAGTTATCAGGCCCTCGGCGTTAATGCTGTCTCTCCCGGTCATAGCCAGCTCCGGCGGGGCGGGATGTCCATCCATGTCCGCGGGCGGCTCATCTCCGGGGCTTCGGAAGCGCCTGCCGGGCTCATCCCAGGGAGCTACGATGAGACGCATGGTATTTACCATCTCGGAATAGCTTCTCTGATAGGAATACACGCCCTGTACCGCAAATGAAATAAGCAGCACCACCCCTACGAGCAGCATGTTAAGCAGCACAAAACGTTTGCGGTAGCTCTTCAGCATTTCACCACCTCCAGCCTATAGCCGATCCTCTGCAGATTGCGTATACTGACCCTTGACTTTAAGTATTTCAGCTTTTTGCGCAGGAAGGAGATATACACCTCCACATTGTTGTCCGTGGCCTCTGAGTCGCTGCCCCAGGCCTTGGATATAAGCAGGTCCTTGTTGATGGTCATTGTGGGGTTATACATGAAAGTCCGCATAAGCTCGAACTCTTTTTTGCTCAGCTGCACCGATTCCCCGCCGCAGCTGAGCACAGCGGATCTGATGTTCAGCGAGAGATCGGCAAAGTCTATTTTTTCAAGTACTACCTCGCCGGTCCGGCGGGTCAGAGAACCCACTCTGGCCATCAGCTCATCCGTATCGAAGGGCTTGGTCATATAGTCGTCCGCCCCGCTGTTGAGGCCGAAGACCTTATCCGGCACGGTCGAACGCGCCGTCAGCATCAGTATCGGGGTGTTAAAGCCCCTCTCCCTGAGTACACGCAGCACCTCAAAGCCGTCCATGCCGGGCAGCATCACATCCAGTATTATAAGCTGGTAATCCGCGCCCTCGGCATAGTCCACGGCGGACAGTCCGTCATATACAGGGTCCACATGGTAGCCGCGCTGTTCCAGTATTTTTTTGACCGCGTTGGACAGGGATACCTCATCTTCCACGAGCAGGATATTCATAAGCCGCCTCCTGTTTGGTGTATACATGTGATTATATCATATTTTATCACTCTGTTCTTAAATAATCCTTAAATCTGCGGGGCGCTCGTCTGCACAAGGCTTATAATGACCGCGAATGACTTTTATTAGGAAATTTTTTCGGTCCGATGTAACCTTTTCCATAAAAAGCTGTGTATATAAATGGAGCGGTTGTCTTTACGGCTTAGCCCTCGGGGCTTCGCGGTGGTACTTGTAATTGACCCGGAATGTGTTACAATATAGGCAACATAGCAGAAAAAACGACTAAAGAGGAAAGGATGAAATGAAATGAAAAAGCTGTTAGCACTTATTCTCGCAGGAGCCATGCTCTTCGCCCTTGCCGCCTGCGGCACGGTCCCCGAGGAGGGCACCCAGCCCGCAGACGAAAGCAGCACTGACGCGGCAGCAGAAGAGAGCACCGAAGGTCAAGAGGCCTCAGAGGCCGAAGCGGCCGAAGAAACCGAGGCTGAAGGCGACGCAGCCGAAGCCGAGATGATTACAGGCGGATGGACAAGGGCGGAGTCCCCCGTCATCACCGACGACATCGCCGCCCTGGTCGATAAGGGCACCGAGAGTCTGCTGGGAGCGACCTATACCCCCGTCGCATATGTAGCAAACCAGGTCGTGGCGGGCATGAACCACTGCGTCCTCTGCAAGCAGGAGCTTGCCGTCCCCGACGCCGTTCCCACCTACGCGCTTCTGGTCCTCTACGAAGACCTTAACGGCAACGTTGAGGTGACTGAGGTCCTGACCAGCACTGCCGCATCCGGCGACGCCGGACTTCTCGGCGGCTGGAACGAGCCCGAGACCCCCGAACTCACCGAGGAGGCCTCCACCGCCCTTGAAAATGCCGCTGAGACCCTCCTTGGAGCCGATTACAGCCCCATAGCGTACATCTCTGATCAGGTCGTATCCGGTATGAACTACTGCCTGCTCTGTGAGGTCACTCCGGTTGTGCCCAACCCCGAATCCTCTTACAAACTCGTCTACGTATACGTGGACACCTCCGGCAACGCACAGGTCACCGATGTGATCGATTTTGCGGCTGAGTAAAGCAGACACAGCAAATACAATATTCAGCAGACGGCTTCCCCCTTAAATGTCAGACAAGGGGGAAGCTTTTTCTTGCGAAATCAAAACTCTTTTGATATAATGTTTACCATAATTATTCAAATGAGAAAGGACCCGTACATATGCAAAAGAGAATATTAACCCGAGTCGGCTGTCTTCTGCTCATACTGGTGCTGACCGCGGCCCTCATCGTCCCGGCCTGCGCCGCGACGGACAGCATGTCCAATTTCACCCGCACGAAGAGCTAT
>JAFRAF010000131.1 GCA_017405545.1 Oscillospiraceae bacterium
GCCCCCCTTGTAAGTCGCGTCGGGCGTCAACCGGATAAAGTCACCCCGCAGTGTGACGCGCGACTGGCGCCCCCGGAGGGATAGCCGGGAAGCGGCGCTGTGCCGGGGGGATTGTCATGGGAAAAGCCCGTACCGTCATTCAGTGTCCATATGCCCCTTTCAACAAAGACACAGGCCTTCCCGCGGAGGGGAAAGCCTGTGTTTACGTTCCGTAATTATTCCTGCCTGCCCGATTATTCAGCTCACCGCCTGCTGATCTGCGGCGGCCGATGATCTGCTGGTCTGCAGCAGCTCCTCCATGTGTCTGTCCAGCTCGGCGGCGGCTCCGGCGCAGTTTATCAGCCTGGCCTTCATCTCCTCGGACGGAGTGTGGTCGGTCTTGTAATTGAGCTCGTGCTCAAGGCTGGCCCACACGTCCATGGTGACTGTGCGGAGCTGGACCTCCACCGGTATGTGCTCGCTGCCGGTGGACAGATGCACCGGCACGGTGACTATCAGATGCAGACTGCGGTAGCCGCTGGGCTTGGGGGTTTCTATGTAATCTATGCGGCGCATGAGCTGCACGTCGTCCTGACTCAGCAGCATGTCCGACAGCTGGTACACGTCGGAGATATAGTTGCAGATTACCCGCACGCCCGCTATGTCGTGCACGTTCTCTTTCAGGCTGTCTATGGTAAGGGGGTAACCCTTTCTTATCATCTTCTCCAGAATACTGGAGGGGGACTTGAGCCGCCGCTCCAGATGGTGTATTGGGTTGTGGTCCAGCAGCAGGCTGAACTCGTCGTCCAGCACCTCCAGCTTTGTGGACATCTCGCTCATGGCCCCGTTATAGGAGGGGACAAGGCGCAGATAACGGTCCACAAGCTCTGCGTTTCGGGCGATCAGCAGATCCAGATCTCCGCTGGGATAAACGGACGCCAGCTTGGTTGGGTTGAACCGTGCCTTTTTTTCGAGTATCACGGGATCGGCTCCTTTCGTTCAGAGGACCCGGTATCAGGCTTGCCCGGAGGTCGGCCCCGGAGTCCTCATTTAATCAATAATACAGGATAAGGGGCCGCAAATGGCCGTCTTCACAGATAGTTTACAAAAAGGCCCGGCGGGGAGAGGCTGAAGCTGTGCAGTTTGACGAAAAAGGTCCCCCGCGGAAGTGTTGCCGCGGGGGACCCGAAGGGCAGGAGTTAACTTGGCTTTATTGTCTTATCGCAGGTACCGGCTTAGATCTGGGGAGGCATTACGAAGGTCTGCTTATAGGTACCGGCGGCGATGGCGTCGGTCTTGCCCATGTGGCTGAGCAGGTCGAGGACCTTTGCGGAATAGCCCCACTCGTTGTCATACCAGGCGATGAGCTTAACCATGGTATCATCCAGCATAATGCCGGCCTTGGCGTCGAAGATGCAGCCGTGGGTGTCGCCGATGAAGTCGGTGGAAACAACCTCGTCCTCGGTGTAGGCCAGAACGCCGTGCATATCACCGTCGGCGGCCTCCTTCATGGCGTTGCAGATCTCCTCGTAGGTGGCGGGGGTCTTCAGTACGCAGGTCAGGTCCACCATGGACACGTCGGCGGTGGGTACGCGCACACTCATACCGGTGAGCTTGCCCTTCAGTTCGGGGATGACCTTGCCCACGGCCTTGGCGGCGCCGGTGGTGGTGGGGATGATGTTCTCAAACACACTGCGGCCCACACGCCAGTCCTTCATGTTGCGGCTGTCGGTGGTGCTCTGCTTACCGGTGACGGAGTGGATGGTGGTCATGAGACCCCGCTCCAGACCGAACTTGTCATTGATGACCTTTGCCAGGGGGGCCAGGCAGTTTGTGGTGCAGGAGGCGTTGGATACGATGGTCATATCCGGAGTGTATTCATTGTTATTCACGCCCATGACAAAGGTGGGGATGGTCTCATCCTTGGCGGGGGCGGTGAGGATGACCTTCTTCGCGCCGGCGTCAAGATGGGCCTGGGCCTTCTCGGCAGTGAGTATGGCGCCTGTGGAATCTATGACATAGTCACAGCCCATCTCGCCCCAGGGGGCATCACTTGGATCGGGGGAATCGAAAACGGGAACCATGACGCCGTTGATCTTCAGTCCGGCGGGGTAAGTGCTGACATCTACGGAATAGCGGCCGAACACAGAGTCGTACTTGAGCATGTAGGCCATGTAATCCAGATCAACGTTGCGGTAGTTTATGGCCTTAACGTTGATATCCCAGGGCCTTGCCATGGCCTGACGCAAAACACAGCGTCCGATACGGCCGAAACCGTTTATTCCTATGCTGAATCTCATATATAATATCCTCCTTGAAATCGGGTACATATTTGCGGGTCCCGCATGGGGAGCAGTCTGTTGATCCCGCTCTAGTAATCAGTAATGTTATTATATACCAACATGTATGAAAAATAAAGCTATTATTTTCTATTTTTTATAAAATCTTCTGTCTCCGGAAAAGCGGCGGAGGAGAGCTTCCGGCCTACAGCTCGAAGATCACGCCGGAGGCCAGGCCGAAAATCAGGCCCGCCGCGTACAGTATGAATACGGTCAACAGATTGTCCCGCCGGTTCCTGTTTGTGCGCAGCAGGACCAGCAGCCCCACGCCGCTGCCCACAAGCAGGCCGGTGAGCATGGGTCCGGCGGCTATGGCCCCGTCCAGCCAGAGCTGGGTTATAGCCACGCTGGCGGCACAGTTGGGTATCAGACCGATGAGCCCGCATATCAGGGCGGCTATAAGCTGGCCTCCCGGCAGACGGATACTGTCGGCGCCCAGCAGCTCCATAAACAGACTGATGATAAGGGAAATAATAAATATGAAGCCCAGTATCTGCAGAGTGTGGGTCAGGGCCGCCAAAGGGACGGAACGCTCCTCACAATGGCAGTTTTCTTGCATGCAGAGCCGGTTTATGCCGCCGCGTATATTCCGGCTGCCCATCGCTGTCGCATCCACTGTCAGGCCGACGATCATGCCCACCATGAGCTTTATGAAGAGTATGCGCAGGATAAGGCGTACATCTGCCCCTGAGGACAGCAGGATGGGCAGCATCTCGTCGGAGGTGGACAGGAAAACCGCGATGAGTGTTCCCCGCGTGACCACGCCGCCTGCATAAAATCCTGCGGTGGCGGCGGAAAACCCGCACTGGGGTACGACGCCCAGCAGGCTCCCTATAACAGGGCCCAGTCGGCCCGCCCTGTTCACCCAGGCGGTGGCCCTGTCTCCGGTCTTGTGCTCCAGATACTCCATGGCCAGGTAGGTGATGTACCGACGGGGCGCCAGCTTCAGCGTGTCGATGACAGTGTGCACAAGGATGTCGTTCATAAAAGAGTTATGCATATTATTGTCTCCA
>JAFRAF010000132.1 GCA_017405545.1 Oscillospiraceae bacterium
ATAAAAAAAGCCTACAGAAAGCTTGCGAAAAAATACCACCCCGACCTTCATCCCAACGACAAGACCGCAGAGGCGAACTTCAAGGATGTCAACGAGGCGTATGAAGTCCTCTCCGACCCGGACAAGAAGGCAAAGTATGACCAGTTCGGCCATGCGGGCGTGGACCCCAACTTTAATCCGGGCGGTTTCGGCGGGGGCTTCTCCGGGGGCTTCGGCGATATTTTCGACAGCTTCTTCAGCGGCGGCTTCGGCGATATTTTCGGCGGACAGGGCCAGCGTTCGGCCGGTCCGCGCCGGGGAGACAACATACATGTCAGCTTCTCGGTGAGCTTTGAGGAGGCCGCCTTCGGCTGCGAAAAAGGAGTGACCGTAAACCGAACCGAGCCCTGCGACGAGTGCCAGGGCACAGGCTGTGAGAAAGGCTACACGGCTGAGGTTTGCTCCAACTGCAAGGGCACCGGACGGGTCGTCACCCAGCAGCGTGGCCCCTTCGGCGTGATGCAGTCCTCCACAGAATGCCCGCGCTGCGGCGGAACGGGCAAGATCATACTCAAGCCCTGCCCCAAGTGCAGCGGCAAGGGTGTCGTGCGCAAGCAGAAGACCATCAAGGTCAGCGTCCCGGCCGGTATAGACGACGGCCAGTCCATATCCCTGCGGGGTCAGGGCCATGCCGGCGCCAGAGGCGGCCCGGCGGGCGACCTCATAATAACCGTCAGCGTACGCAACCACGATTATTTCATAAGAGATGGATACGACGTACTCTGCGGAATCAACATCTCCATTGCCGACGCGATACTGGGCAAGTCTCTTGAGGTGCCCACTCTCGACGGCAAGGTGAAATACAACATTCCCGAGGGCACCCAGTCCGGTACAGTGTTCCGGCTGCGGGGCAAGGGCATACCCCATCTGCGGGGCGGCGGCCGCGGCGATCAGTATGTGACTGTGGACGTGGTCATACCCAAAGGCCTGACCGCCGAGCAGAAGGATCTTCTGCTGAAATTTGACGCAAGTCTCAGCGGCAAGCCCACGGACATCCCCGTCAAAAAGGGCCGCAAACGCGGGAAAAAGAACAGCAATTAGCAAAGCCGCGGCATGTATAATAAACGGCGGCATTACTTAGAATAAGGGAGAGCAAATGTTCCTTTCAAACTAACATGTACACACAACTCTCTCCCCTGTCGGAGAAAACAGCTATAGAGAAATGGCCCTGTCCGCAGCAAAGCGTGGCATAAAACAGCTCTGCTTCACAGACCATGTGGAGGACTGCTGCAGGGACGACCCACTCTCCTACGAGCCGGGCTCCTTTGAAAAGCTAAGCTCCGGCATTCCTGCCTTTTTTGAGACCGCCGACAGGCTGAGCGGCACGATAGAGCTCTGCCGCGGAGTTGAGCTGGGCTCCCCCAACCACAATCCCGAAAGGGCGTCAGAGATAGTCTCGGACCCCGGCCTGGATTTTGTCATCGCCTCGGTGCACAATCTAAGAGGGCAGGATGACTTCTATTTTCTCGACTATCCCGATATGGACACATGCAGGGAGCTGACCTCCCGCTACTTGGAGGAATACGCGGCGATAGCTGATCTGGGTCACTTCGACGTGCTGGGACATATAGGCTACACCAACCGCTACATGTATGACAAGGGCTTTTATGTGGATCTGACGGATTATCGCGACAGGCTCACGTACATTTTTAAAGCCCTCATCAGCAAGGGCAAGGGCATGGAGGTCAACACCTCCAGCCTCCGGGGCAGTCTGGGCGAGCCCAATCCCCCGATCCCTCTGTTGAAGCTGTACAGGGAACTGGGCGGCGAGATCGTCACCACCGGCTCTGACGCCCACCGGGTCAGCGACGCGGGGGCAGGTATAGCTCAGGTCTCCGAGCTGCTTGCGGAGCTGGGATACAAATACATCTGCGTCTATAAAGAGCGCAAGCCGGAATTCATAAAACTGTAAATAGGAGTGTTTGGATACGAAGATAGCATTGGGCTGTGACCACGGCGGATTTGACCTGATGTGCGAGGTGAAGCATCATCTTGACAAGAGGGGCGTTCCCTATGTCGATTTCGGGACATATTCAAAGGAGAGCTGCAACTACCCCGTGTTCGGCAAGGCCGCAGCGGAGGCGGTGGCCTCCGGCGAGTGTGACAGGGGCATAGTTATCTGCGGCACCGGAATAGGCATCTCTATCGTGGCAAACAAGATAAAGGGCATCCGCGCGGCGCTGTGCTGCGACTGCTACACCGCCGAGATGTGCCGCAAGCATAACGACGCCAATATTCTGGCCATGGGCGGCAGAGTAACCGACCCGGAGCTGGCTATCCTTATCACCGACATCTTCCTGGACACCGAGGCCGAGGGCGGCAGGCACGCCGAGCGCCGGGCCATGATAGCTGAGATAGAAAATGATGAGAGGAAAAAATAACAGGGTATACAGGAGCCACAATCTGCTGAAGATTATCATCAGCACGCTTGTCACCATATTGCTGATACTGCTGATACTCTTTGTGGTGGTGTTCATATGGTTCAAGCAGTATATCGTCTACACCTCCGACGGGGTGAGACTTGAAATCCCCTGGCTGCCTCAATACTCCCAGACCGACGGATAGACACAATGGGTCAAGCTCAACGGCAACCGATGCTCATATGTACGGCTAATGCATTTACCTGAAAGTGCTTTTTTACGTTTGCTCGGGCAAAACGCCATGATTAAACCGCATACAAAAAGCTGAGGGTAATACCTGCCGTCAAGTACCGCAACAGTCCGGACCGGAACAGTTCAAAGCATGAGCTGTTCCGGGTTTTTTTGCTTTTACAGGCCTTCGTTTCACAGATTACTTTCCCCATTTCTCCTATCAGCCATTCTGACACAGGCGGGCATTGCAAGGCATATATATGGTTGACTTGTAATCGTCTGCCGCGGCGCCGTGTCACGGCAGGCGCATATGATGGGAGGATTAATAATGGATAACTGCGCACATTTCTATCTGGGGGCCAATTCCCCCTCCGGCTTCGCCTCGCTTTATGAGAGCTTCACCGACCCTGACAAGGATGAAAAGCTCTATATCCTTAAAGGAGGCCCCGGCTGCGGCAAATCCAGCTTTATGCGGGTGATATCCGGCAAACTCAGCGCCGCCGGGCACACGCCGGAATACATACACTGCTCCGGGGACCCGGATTCACTTGACGGGCTCTGGTTCGAGGATCTGAAGGTCGGCATTGTGGACGGCACCTCTCCCCACAGTATGGAGGCGGTCTACCCCGGCTCAGCCCAGCTGTACATAAACCTGGGCATGTTTTACGACGATGACGCGCTCCGTCCGCTCTGCCCAGACATCGCGCGGCTCACAAAGGCGTACAAATCCGCATACGAGGACGCCTACAGCTGTATCGCCGCCGCCCGCGGAATCGTCTCCGGCGCGCTCTCGGATATACGTGAGGGGGCTCAGCTCAAGGCCGTGGAAAATGAGGCCGTGGAGATTGCCGCCGAGCTCAAGGCCTGTTTAAGGCCGGGACGCGACAGGCATCGCTTCCTTGACGTCCTGACACACCGGGGATTTGACCTGCGAACGGACACGGTAGAGGCGCTGGCAAAAAACATATGCGTCATAGACGACCCGGGCGGCCTTGCCCCAATTCTTCTGAAAAAGCTCAGCGAACTGTGCCGCGGCAGCGGCATTGTCATCTGCCATGACCCCATGGAGCCGACGGAGATAAAACATCTGCTGTTTCCGGACGCCTCCTTCGCCCTGATCAGCGGAGTACAGCAGAAGGACATTTGTCAGAAGGCAGACATGTATATATGCCTGTCCTGTTTTTATCCCGGCGGCAAAGCTGAAACTGCGGAGCATCGAAGGGAGCTTGCAAGGCCCCTGCTGCGGGAAGGAGTCGACTGCCTTAAACGGGCGAAGGAGCTCCACGACGAGCTGGAGGCCATATACAATCCCCACGTGGATTTTGACGGGGTGTATGCCCTGGCCTGCGCATACGCGGAGACGCTGAGCGCTCAGAGCGGCAACAGGCAGTAAGATAATACCGGGATACAGTTTTGAACTGCATCCCGGTAAGGCTTTTATTATTCTGTTTTGGCGCATCGGGAACTGCCCTGTTCCTTTTCCGGCTATATATGCGCTCTCCTGCTGGACTGGGCAAGTCTCGCGACAACGGTGGCTATCTGGGCTCTGGATACATTTGTATCTGGGGCAAACTTTCCGCTGCTGTCGATGCCGGTCAGGACTCCCGCCCTGTACAGCAGATATATGAAATATGCGCCCTGATCGTTCATGCCCACGTCGGGTATGCCGCCGTCCTTGATATTGTTGATGGCTTTAAAAGAGTAGTCCGGTAAGGCTGCGCCCAATATCTCGGCAACCTGTCTGCGGGTGGCCGGGGCGTTCATGTCCTTGTACTTGTCCTTGGCGATAATTCCGTTGTCGATGGCGAACTCCACATAGCTGTCATACCAGTTGCCTGTCTTGCTGTTGGTGACATATATCTTGCCCTCGTTATACAGATCGTTCAGACATGCGGCAAGCTTTATGCACTGGGCAACTGTCACATTGTTGTCGGGCTTGAATTCCGTGGCCGAGACGCCGTCAATCACACCCAGCTCATATGCGTACTTTGTGTTGTCATAGAACCACTGCCATGTTTTAAGGTCGCTGAAGTTGTTCTTGTAACTGCGCACGGTGCTGAAATTCACATCGTCGATTCTCCACACGGTGTAGAGATCCTTGTTCCCACTGACAGTGAATGCCTTGCCCGCCTGATATATCACTTTACTGCTCGAGGGGGAGTCGCTCCAGCCCATGAAGGTGCAGCCGGCCCTGTACAGGCCGAAGTCCGCTTCGCCCTTTATGGTCGCCGAACTGCCTGAGGTATAGTCAAAGGAATCCAGGAAAGCGTCGTCCTCATAGTAGTTTATGTTGAACTTTCTGTTGTCGGTCTGGGGGGCGTCCTCCGGTTTTTTGATGAGACTCTTGTCAACCTTAAACACAGCGAGGCTGTAGAGGGACACATAATAGTCAAGGGTCGGTCTCTCGTTGTGGCCCGGGTCGCATATGTAGATGGTGTTGTCGTCCCCTACGTGGTCCACCAGCACGTAATGATATGCGGTGGAACCGTTGACTCTGGCGATGACCGCGTATTCAGCGGAGCCGTCATTCAGGTATTGTCTTATATGGCTGGCAGCAGTGGCCATGCCATCCGGGTCGCCCAGCTTGAGTCCGTGCTCATTCACGCTGTGGCGCTTATAATAACTCAATCCGGCTATCACGGAACAGACCGCGTCCGTGTCCATGATCGCTCCTCCGGAGCTCAGATATTTCCGGCTGCCTCCGTCATAAAGGCGCTGTGAAAAGGTCCCCGGAGTTATCTTGGTTCCGTCTGTCATGCGGAGGCCGTAGGTCCCGGCTATCATGGATATGGCCGTTACAAGGCAGCCCACCTTCCGCAATGTTACCCCGTCGCCCAGGGGCTGATAGCCCCAGGCGTCGTCAAACTGCTTCCAGGACTTGTACTGGCCGTCCGGCAGCGGGGTCTTTGCGCTGGAATAGTATGCCTGAGTATCCACCGCTGTCAGCGGCACCATGGTAAGCACCATGCACAGGCACAGCAGGAAGGATATAACTCTCTTGTGATGCTTAAAGAATTGCTTCATAACAGTCTCCTTTTTAGCCGCTTCAGTTCCGTCAGCAGGGACGGCGCCGGCGGCAATCAGGGGCGTTCAGGGCTTTTGGGCGTCGGTGCGGTATATGCAATCACCCGCTCAGCTCAGCTATGAAAATATCCCTGGGAACAGGCTGAAT
>JAFRAF010000133.1 GCA_017405545.1 Oscillospiraceae bacterium
GAAACAGCGCTACATGGAGCGGCAGGTGCGGAAGTGGAAGCGCGAGAAGGTCGCTCTTGACGCGGCGGGGCTGGACAGCGGCGAGGCTGCGTCAAAAATTCGTTCATGGCAAGAGGCCTTGAAAGACTTCACTAAGCAAACAGGCCTTAAGCGCCAGAGTGCACGGGAACAGATAGGGCTTTACAGCCGCAGTCAAGCGAGCAAGACATCTGCCGCCGCGCGGGAGTACTATAAGAACTGGTCGAAATCCATAGGCGCAAAGGAATCCATAAAAACCCTTGCAAAATATTATGACGTGAAGTATAATGACTCTCCTCGATATGAGTTGCTGAAAGGCTATGCTCGAGCGGTGGAGAAGGGCGATATCTCTCCGCTTGTAGGCTTTGACCAGTATGAGAAGGCAAATGCCGAAATACAAGCAAAACTCGTGGGGCAGAAGACGGCAACCGGTATAGTGATTGAGAGGACAACAACGCACTTCATTGATCGCGTGATAGGACAGACTTCCACGCCGCATAAAGGGATGCGGCAAGGGGTGCCGGTTGACGAGGCCCTTGATACGCTCCTTAATGGAAAGTCCGGAAAAGTCCAAGTAAATGCGCGAGGACAAAGAAGTATACAAATCGTGGGCAAAAACAATGCCATAACGATTAACCCAGATGCCGGTGCGCTCATTCAGGTAAACCCAGTAAAGAAATGAGGGATAACATATGATTAAACTCGGCGAAAAGGAAAAAGAATTTCTTTTCCGGAACCTTGAACGGGCGGATGATTTAATCTTGTCAGAAAACGTGAACGATGTTCTTTTACCTCTCGATGAGTGGATCGCAATGAATGGCTTTGATGAGGATTATAATTTGACCGACGAAGGACGCACAGCGCAACGGATTTATGACCGCATATATGAAAACAATGTTCCGGAGAAAGAAATCAACTATCAGACGCTATAACAACAAATCCAAATTAACAGCTAACCGCGAAAACCACACCGGGCGACCGGCGTGGTTTTCTTATGCCCAAAAGGAAGCGGAGAGCGTGACAAAAGCGGAATATGCGGAGACGCTCGAGGGGCTCATCGACACGGTCACGGAGTTCATGGACATGCTGTCCGAGGGGCCGCCGCAACTGTCGGCGCTGGTGTCGTGTATGCACTTGCAGTTTGAACTGCTCAAAGAGCTGTACAGGGTGACCGGTGTAGACACGACGAAGGAGATTACCTTCAAAGTCGACGGGAAGGAACTGGTGCGGGAGGTGCTGAATGATAACCTTAGTTAACCTTTTAGGGCTGGCGCTGCTTTTGGTGCTGGCGGCCGTGTTCGCCTTTATCGCCGTGGGCGTGATAAGCGTTATAGCCGACGGAGCGCGGGCGCAACAAAAAATAAACAAAAAGCACGGTGCTTCGGCGCCGTGCTTTTCCTGTATCACTATCCCTTGTGTACGCTCTTGCCGGGGGCGCGGCTCATCGCCTCGTGCTCAGCGGACAGCTCTGTGTACAGCCGGGCGGCGCTCCACCGGAGGTTTTGCTCCGTGACCACCGCCTTCAGCGCCACCGCGGCCCCCTCGCGCCGCAGCCCGTCCAGCAGTTTTTGAAGCTGCCGGGAGTCGAATCCGTCCATGACCAGCATCTCCCCGGTGAAGGGCCCGCAGTCATCCCCGGTCCCGGAGACAAGCCCGCGGCCCGTCAGGATGCCCAGCGGCAGCACAAAGTCCTCCGGCGGTATCTCCCTGCATGAGATGCCGAGCTTCATGAGCAAAAAGCGGATTTTCTCCAGCTTTGTGTCTTTGATGTTAAACAGCAGCGCCTGCGCCATAATAATCCACCCTTTGTTTGTGATTGCCCTGCGCGGTTTATCCCCGGGGCCTCAGCCATGCGCTAAGCCTGGCGTTCAGCCTCGCGGCCTTAAGCGGCGGGGATCATATATCCCTGGCCATCACGGCCACGGAGTGGCCGTTCCATGTGCCCTCTCTGCCGGAGAAGGAAAAGCCCTGCTTCTCCCAGAAGGCTATGGCCTCGCTGTTCCCCTTGACAACGCCCAGGGACATGTAGTCGAAGCCTTGGCCCTTCATAGCTGCGCGTATGTCCGCGAAGATTTGTGAGCCTATGCCGCTGCCCTGCATTTTCGCGTCCACCATGAACCAGCCGATAAAGGCGTCGTCCACCTCCGGATAGCCGGTGATGAGGTCCAGAATGGCCACAAGGCGGTTTTCCCTGTCGTAAAAGCCCACAAAGTGCTTGCACTCCGCCGCCGTGCCCTCGGGCACCTCGCTGATGACCTCGGTCAGATTGCGCAGAGTGGGCTTTGTCCCTATGTACCTGTAATAGCGCCGGTTGTCGAGGCACAGGCGGTACACGTCGGAGATGTCCGCCTCGCTTATACGGCGCACGTCATATTCCGAGGACAGCATCTCTATGTCGAAATTCGGGTCCCTGTCGCCGGTCTCGTAGGTTATCACCGTGCGGAACTGGGTCTCGTACAGGTCACGGTACACGCCGTCCTTTGCAAGCAGCTCCTCGTGGGTGCCCTGCTCGGCGATGACGCCGCCGGCGACCACGAGTATGCGGTCCGCCTTGAGTATGGTGGACAGCCTGTGGGCGATGACGATGCTGGTGCGGTCGACCATCATCAGCTCCAGCGCGTTCTGGATGGCGTTTTCCGAGATGGAGTCAAGGGCGGACGTTGCCTCGTCCAGTATGAGTATCTTCGGATCCTTCAGTATCACACGGGCGATGGACATGCGCTGCTTCTCTCCGCCGGAGAGCTTGAGGCCGCGGTTGCCCACCTCGGTGTCGTAGCCCCGGGGCTGGCTGATGATGAAGTCATGTATGTTGGCCTTTTTGCAGGCCTCCTCTATCTCCTCCATGGTGGCGTCCTCCTTCGCGTAGCGGAGGTTTTCAAGTATGGTGCCGTTGAAGAGATAGGTGTCCTGGGTCACCACGCCTATCTGCGAGCGGAGCCATGTCAGATCCATGTCCCGGACATCCACTCCGCCGATGGATACGCTGCCGCCTATCACGTCGTAAAGGCGGGGTATCATGTTCACCACGGTGGATTTCCCGTTGCCGGAGGGGCCCACCACCGCGTACATCTTTCCGCCGGGAACGGTGAAGTTTATGTCGGTTAGCAGCTCCTTTTCGTCCGTGTAGCTGAAGCTCACATGGTCGTATACGATGTCCTGCCGGGCCAGGTCGGGCTTGAGACCGTTTTCCGGCGAGCGTATGGTTATGGGCCGGTCCAGATAGTCGAATATCCTCGTGAACAGGGCCAGTGAGCGGGTGAAGTCCACGCTGACGTTCAGCAGGGATTCCACCGGCCTGTACAGCCTGTTTATAAGGGCCACGGTGGCCGTTATGGTACCCACGGTCAGGGTGGAGCCCGGCTGGCGCATCATTATGAGTCCTCCGGCCAGGTATATGAGGAGGGGCCCAACCTGTGTGAACATGCCCATCACCACGAAGAACCATCTTCCGGTGCGGGCCTCCTTCAGGTTTATCTTCATGGCCTCGCCGTTGACCTTGTTGAAGTGGCCGTATTCCTCCTTCTCACGGGTAAAGAGCTTGACCAGCATGGAGCCGCTGACGCTGAGCGTCTCGTTGATTATCTGGTTCATTTCGTCGTTTTTGGCCTGGCTCTCCGTGAGCAGACGGAAACGCCTGTTGCCGACTATTCTGGAGGGGATTATAAGCAGAGGGATGATAAGCATGCCCACTATGGCCAGTTGCCAGTCCATGGTGAACAGGGCCACCGCCGTGGTCACTATGGTGGCGGCGTTTTTGACGATGTTGGTCAGCGTACCGGAGATGACCGTGCTCACTCCGCCGATGTCCGTGTTCATGCGGGTGATAATGTCGCCCTGCTTTTCCGAGGCGAAAAAGGCGTGGGGCATCATCTGCAGGTGCTGATACATCTGGTTTTTCATGTCAAAAATTATCCGCTGGGATATCCATGAATTGATGTAGTTCTCCGCCACGCTTATGATCTGGCTGACCGCTATGGCGCCCAGCGCCGCCAGACAGAGCTGTATGAGCTGAGTCAGATTTCGGTCGATAAGGGCGTGGTCAACTATCTTTCCGGTGATGATAGAGGGCATCAGGCCTATGGCAGCTGAGATAAGTATGGTTATGAATACGAGCAGGAACTGGGGCCAGTACGGCTTTAAGTAGCTGCCGATGCGCAGCAGCAGCGCCTTTGTCACTTTCGGCTTGTTGGCCTTTTCCTCGTCGGTGAGGTGGCCTATGGGGCCGAGACCCATTGGCATTCCGGGCGGCATATCAGACATCCATCCTTTCCGGCTGAGCCAAACTTTTTTGGGAAAAACGCGTACTTTGGCTATTATTATACAAAAGATGTCCGCTGAAAACAAGAAAAGAAATGGCGATTTGGAGTCCGGTGCTTGAATTACAGCTGCGTTGGGTGTAGAATCGGTGTCAAAGGCAAACGCTTATCTTCTTTCACCCTTTGCATAGCCTGATGAACACAAAGAGGAAAACGATTATGCACAGTAAGCAGTGGAGATATGAAGAGCCGGGTCTCGAACTTGTGAATATACGGAATAACGGTCTGGCCAGCGCACCGGACAAAACCGCGGCCCTATCTTCTCAGCCTGCGGAGAAGGGAATGGCGCACAGATGGCTGCCGATTTTTTTCATTCTGCTGCAAAATACCCTCTACGGCTTCGGCGACCCCATATCCAAGGCGGCCTATGAGGTTTTGCCTGTATATTCC
>JAFRAF010000134.1 GCA_017405545.1 Oscillospiraceae bacterium
CTGACAATAAGTTTGCTTTGCTCCGCAGGTGTACTTTTCACCGGCGAAAAGTACACAAAAGCCGGCAAAGGGTCTGCGGACCCTTTGCAAACCCAGGGGCTTCAAATACCGCTCGCGCCGCTCGCTCTGCCTTGGTTTGCTACAGATTTCAAGTCTCTGCCCCTGTTTAAGGCAGAGTTAATCGCATGGTCCCGTCCTATGCTTGAAAATCTGTACAATCATTCGGTGAATGGCAGAGCCTGCAACAACGAGAAAGCCAAACCCCGTCGGAGACCGGGGGGATATACAAGGGGGACCGGGCCCCCTTGTGAGTCGCGTCCGGCGTCAGCCGGATAAAGTCTCACTGCCGTGAGACTCGCGACTAAGGCTCCCACGGCAGATCGACAAATACAGGCTCGGGCCCCATGGCGGGCAGAACGGTATCCAGCAGCGCGGACATCTTGAAGCGTATGCTGGAGGTGTTCATGCAGGGGTGGCAGCCGATGTGCTCGTCGGCAAGCACGTCCCGGTCTATGACCAGCTGCACCCGGCTCTCGTGGTCGTTCATAAGGCCCATGACGCTCACGGAGCCGGGGCTTAGATCCAGCAGCTCCTCCATGTGTACCTCGTCGGCAAAGGACAGTCTGGACACCCCCAGCCGGGCCGACAGATACCTGGTCTTGAAGGGCTTGTCGGCGGGTATCATCAGCAGATAAAAGCGCGTCGCCTGCCGGTTGCACAGGAACAGATTCTTGCATATCATCGCGTGCAGGGATTTCTCTATATCCCGGCAGACCTCCATGGTCATGGCGGGCTCGTGGTCCAGCCGCTCAAAGGGGACTTTAAGCGAGTCCAGCAAGTCGTATGTCCGCAGCTCTCTGGCCGTGCGACCCTCGTCGGAGGCGGGGCGGCCCTGGTGCAGTGTCAGAGGGCCCGTTTCAGATGAAAAGCTTTGAGATGTGTTCTTCATTGACAGTTGTACCTTTCAGTTTTTCCGCCGGGGGCTTAAACCAGCTGCTGGCCGTTGATTATCAGGCTGAACTTAAGGCCCAGAGTTTCCGCAGCCTTCTGGCACATTATCATGCGCTGGAGAAATATCTCGAAGAACTCCATAACGGAGCCGTAATTGGTGTCGACCGTCAGCCGCAGCGCAATGACCGTGCGGGCGTCGTTTATTTTCAGCTCTGAGGCGGTCACCGAATAATTCACCCGGTCATGGATGTCAAAGGAGAAGACGGGCTTCCTGCGCACCCTGTTTCGCCGCACGTCACTCTTGTCCGCGAGTATTACCGCCGCCGCCAGTTCGCTTACCGGAACGCCGGTGCCCTCGTCGTGGTTTCCTATGGCGGTGACTATCTGGCACGTCTCCTCAGCCGGGAAATCCAGATGGTCGAGTATTCGGAAAGCGATAATCGCGCCGGACTGGCTGTGCTCCACCCGGTTTACAAGGTTGCCTATATCGTGGAGGTATCCGGCGATCTTGGCCAGCTCGACCGTTCTCTTCTGATAGTCGAGGGTGCTCAGGATGTAGCCCGCGTTCTCGGCCACGACCGTCACATGGGCAAAGCTGTGCTCAGTGATGCCCAGGGCGGCCAGGGACACATCCGACTGGCGGATATATGCGTTGATATCGGAATTGTGTTTTATCTCATTAAAAGTCATCTGCCTGTCTCCTCTCCCGCCGTACGGCCCCGCGGGCCGCGGCGCAAAAAATCAGGGCGCACAGCTTAACAGCGGCGCGCCCTCTGTTTTTTTAACTGAGTCTGCTCTCCGGCGGCAGCCGGACAGCCGCCGCCTACTCGGCGTAGTTCACGAAATAGTTCTGCACAAGGATGATGGGTGTACCCTTGTCGCCGCTGCCGGAGGTCAGGTCGCACAGTGAGCCGATAAGGTCGGTGAGGCGGCGGGGGGTGGTGCCCTCGGAAGCCATCTGTCCCTTCAGGTCGGCCTGCTTGGCCTTGATGCTCTCACGGATTGCCTGACGCAGCTCCTCGCCGTTCAAGTGAGAGAAATCGTTGTCCGCCAGATATTTGAGCTTGAGCTCGTTGGGCAGGCCGTTGAGGCCGTCAGTGAAGCCGGGGCTCACCACCGGGTCGGCCAGCTCCCAAATCTTGCCTACGGGGTCCTTGAAGGCGCCGTCGCCGTAAATCATGGCCTCCACCTTCACGCCGGTGCGGGCCAGTATCTCGGCCTGGATGCCCTCGGCCACGGTCTGGGCGTTCTTGGGGAAGAGCTTCACGCTCTCCTCGGTGGCCTTGTTGGAGCCCAGCAGGCCGTAATCCGGGTTGTAGCCGGAGCCGTTCACGGGGGCGTTGAGCAGGTCGCAGAGTGTCAGCACGTTCTTGCCGCCGGCGGCCTTTATGCGCCTCTGGCTGCGGGCGCGGCTGTGTATGTCGTAGCAGATGATGTTGTCCGCATAGTCCACGATGGCGTCCGCATGGTTTGCGAAGATTATTTCCGCATCGGCCCCCTCCTCGCGGATGAGGGAGGCGTAGTATTCAACGTAGTCGACGCCGGTGAAGGGGTGCTTGATATAGCCGAATACCCGGCGGTAATCCTCCAGGCTCAGCACGTCCGTGTAGGGGTTGACGCCGCTGTCGTCCAGGACATCCTCGTCAAACAGGTGGTTGCCCACTTCGTCGGAGGGGTAACTGAGCATGAGCACGATCTTCTCGCAGCCCCTTGCGATGCCCCTGAGGACTATGGCAAAGCGGTTGCGGCTGAGTATGGGGAACACCAGACCCACTGTCTTGCCGCCCAGCTTGGCCTTTACGTCGACCGCGATGTCGTCGACCTTGGCGTAGTTGCCGTCGGCACGGGCCACGACGGACTCGGTGACCGCTATAACGTCCCGCTCATGCAGAGTGAAGCCCTCGGCCTCTGCGGCTTCGAGCACGGAGTCCGCGGCGATCTTCACGATGTCGTCGCCCTGTCGGATGATGGGGGCGCGGATACCTCTGGAAATGGTTGCTGACATGTATATTCCTCCAAACATATGGGCGCAAATGCCGCCCGAATGAGTTTTCAGTGCTTTAAAACAACGATTAATTATGTACGCAAAAGGCGGCATTGTCAAGAATTATTTGCATTTTCATCGAAAAAAATGATAAAAGGGACATAAATACCCATATATTTGGCAAGATGGCCGAAGCGTTCCGCCAAATCCGGGGCCGCCAGCGGTGATATTGAAGATTATTCCTGTAATAAGCGGGCCCCGGCGGCGCATAATAGAAGTAACGCGGGAGCCGGCCCGAAAGAGAGAAAAGGCGCTCCCCGCATAAAGGGGAGTCAGGGCTTCCGCGTTTGAAAAAGGGCGCAGTGTACCGGTAAAATGCCGGTGCCGCGCCCTTTCTGGATTTTCGGGGGAAGCGCGGCTTACGCCCAAAGGCTTCCCCTCAGAGGGGAAGCCTTTGCAATCCCTCCGGGGGCGCTATTTTCTCTGTCGAGAGAAAATAGCGGAAAAGAGCGAGAAAAGGGGGCTTGGCCCCCTTTTCAAACCCCCGATTTTTCAATTATCATTCGCTCCGCTCATTCTGCCCTGGGTTTCTCATTATAGTAGTTACTGCGTTCTTTTCAAATCTGTACTAATCGAATGGCTGCGTCCTTGGCAATGACTCGGGACTGTCATTTTTACGTTTCACTATACCACAGACTTTGAATCTGTACCACTCACCGAATGATTGTACAGGCTTTCAAGTGTAGGACGGGGCCATGCGATTAACTCTGCCTCAAACAGGGGTAGCGGGTCAACGCTTTGAGAAAACTAAGGCAGAGCGAGCGGCGCGAGCGGTATTTGAAGCCCCTGGGTTTGCAAAGGGTCCGCAGACCCTTTGCCAATTTTTGCATACTTTTTATCGCTAAAAAGTATGCCTGCGGAGCAAACAAAGCTGATCGTCAGCACTTACGTTGAATTCGACGCTGTCACTAATCGATATTCTCTATCCCTCCGGGGGCGCCATTTTCTCTGTCGAGAGAAAATAGCGAAAAAGAGCGAGAAAAGGGGGCTTGGCCCCCTTTTCAAACCCCCGGTTTTTCAATTATCATTCGCTCCGCTCATTCTGCCTCAGGTTTCTCCTTGTTTCAGCCACTGCTTTCTTTTATCCGCAGAGTTAATCGCTTGGCCCCGTCCTTGGCAATGACTCGGTACTGTCATTTCCACGTTTCACCGGCCCGCCGCAGGCCGCGTTGGGGAGCAGAAAACAAATCAGCGCTGCCGCCAGAAGCAGGGATAGGAGCTTGCCTGCACGTTTCATTTTGTTGACATCCATTTTATTTGTGAGATACGGAGGCGGATTTGCCCATCCGTATATAAAAGCTTCCCAGCAGGAAACAGGGAAGCGCCAGGAGAAGGATCGGAGAGCCCCAGAAGATCAGGCTGCCGCCCATCCGCATGATTGCCAGGCCGCCGGCCGCACAGAGCAGGCCCAAAACGATGACCATGCCGGCGATCAGATAATAGACGCCCTTTCCCGCCCTCTGCTGGATATTGCGCAG
>JAFRAF010000014.1 GCA_017405545.1 Oscillospiraceae bacterium
CCTGTCCAGCAGCGTGCTCTTGCCCACTCCCGACGGGCCGGATATCACATAAAGCTTACCCCTCCTGCTCATCTTCGTCCTCCAAAATGTCTTTCTCAGATTTTCCGGCAAGTCTTCCGGCCACGGTCTCAGGCTGCAGCGCCGATAGAATAACATGTCCGCTGTCCATTATCAGAACCGCTCTTGTACGCCTGCCGTAAGTTGCGTCGATAAGGCTGCCCTTATCTCTGGCGTCTGTGATGATTCTCTTAATGGGCGCCGATTCCGGCCCGACTACCGCTATCAGGCGATTTACGGAAACCATATTTCCGAAACCGATATTTATAAGTTTCAAGGGACAACACCTCTGTCATTTACTCAATGTTTTGAATCTGCTCTCTGATTTTCTCTATCTCGGCCTTTATATCCACGACTATCCGGGCCATCTCTGTGTCGTTGCCCTTTGAGCCGAGGGTATTGGCCTCCCTGTTGAGCTCCTGAACCAAAAAGTCAAGCTTTCTGCCTATGGGCTCATCGCCCTTCAGCATCGTGCGGAACTGACTGATATGGCTCCTCAACCGCACGATTTCCTCGTTTACCGCGATCCTGTCAGCAAATATGGCCGTCTCCGTCAAGAGCCTCGCCTCGTCTATCTGCACGCTTGAGAGCATATCCCTTATGCGCTGCTCAAGCCGCTGTCTGTACTCCTCCACGGTCTTGGGGGATCTGATCTCCGCGGCAGAAACAAGCCGCTCTATCTCATCCAGGCGGCGGCTGATATCCTCGGCCAGTCTCTCGCCCTCTCTGACGCGCATAAGCTCAAATCCGTCCAGCGCATCGCTGAGCACGGCACACAGATCCTTTGCCAGCGCATCCGCGTCCATCTCCTTCTTCTTTACGCCAAGCACGTCCGGATAGGCGGCAAGGCGGGCCGCGCTGATATCATTCACAACGGAAAAGCTCTCTGTCAGCTCATTCAAGGCGTTCAGATAGGCCTCCGCCAAGGCCTTATTCACGCTTATCTCGAAATCGTCCGCCCGGGATGAATCTATCGAGACATATACGTCCACTTTTCCTCTGGACACTCTGCTCTGCACAAGGGCGCGCATGGGCTCCTCCGCAGAGATATAGGCGCGGGGCAGGCGGACGGAACAGTCCAGATATCTGTTGTTTACGCTTTTAACATCTATGCTTACGTCAAGCTTGCCGGAAACGCCCTTGGCGCTTCCGTAACCCGTCATACTCTTAATCATCTCAAATTACCATCGACGCCGATCTAATTCTTCCTTACCCGGTCCGAAATCCTTTCCATATAAAAATCAATTACCATCGATACACCAATATCAAAAATCACGAATACAACATTAAAAGCCAGGATGATCAGCCAAATCGACCTGTCAAGATTGACAAAGTCATATATCAGTCCTTTGAATACGAACAGCAGCAGCGTTGCCGCTGCGTTCAGTACCGCTATTTTTATTACCCACTCGAGCACCCGACTTTTGCGCTTTTCCGCAAAGCTCTTTACTATCGGGTAGTAGCCGAAAAAGACCGTGTAAATAAGCGGGGCGCCCTTTACCGGCACCAGCAGAAAGCTCAGGAAAGCGGAGCATACATACACCGCAAGGCCGCCCTTTTTCCCCGCCTCGATAACCGCCGCAATGGTGAAGAAGCAGGCTATACCCACAATGCCCAAACGGCCGACGGGTATGACAGAGGCCAGAAACATTGCCGCTACCGAGAAAGCGCACATCAGGGCGCAAAAGCTCAGTTTACGGGTTTTTCCTCTCATTACTCAACCGCCTAATTGCAGCACATGTTTGCACAGAGCATGCAGGTGCATATGTCGCAGGCGTCTATCCTGGAGTTGCGGATAAAGCCCTGGGGCCGGTAGGCGACGCCTCCCGACTCCATAAACTCCAGCTCGTTTCTAAACTCCAGATTGCTCGGCTCCATGCTACAGGCCCGCTGGTAGTAGTTGCGCGCCTCATCGGTCCAGCCGCGCTTATAGCAGACCTTGCCCATAAGGTAGTTCCACTCCGCATCGCGCTGGCCTGAGCTGTTGAGCAGCTGCTCCGCCCTGTTCAGATCGCCCATGTTTATGGCCATTCTCACCGCGGCATAGGGCCCCGGTCTGGCTCCGCCGTACGCGCCGTAAGCCCCGTAAGGCCCGGCTCCGCCGCCGAAGGGGCCGTATGAGCTGTAGGAGCCGCGCTGCTGTGACGAGCCCGAATAGGAGCCGCCTGCGCTGCCCTGATAAGAGGAGCCTCCGCTCCTGCCCCGGGTTATGGCGTCGTATGCCTCGTTGATCTCCTTCATTTTTTCCTGTGCCAGATCGGCCAGCGGGTTATCGTGATAGTTGTCTGGGTGGTACTTCCTCGCCAGATCCCTATACGCCTTTTTTACCTCATCATCTGTCGCATTCGGTGAAAGTCCAAGGACACTGTAGGGGTCATTCATATCGTTCTCCAATCTATCTCTATACACACCGTGAAGATATCCGTCACCGGTATGCGAAGTAATATCCGCTTTAAGGGCCAGCGGCGGCCTTATCTGCTGCTTAACAGGCCTTTTACAGCCTGGGGAGTCTCTCTCTCGTGTTCATGAAGCTGCCGTCAAAAACGGCGTCCTCAACGTCCTGCAGGCCCAGATATATCGTATTTCTGAGTATCTCGCTCCACACCCCGTCGGGCATAAGCTC
>JAFRAF010000135.1 GCA_017405545.1 Oscillospiraceae bacterium
AATATGAGCTGGACCTGATAGAAAAGATCGGCTTTACGGACTACTTTCTCATTGTCCACGACTTTGTGGCCTACGCGAAGAAAAACGGCATACCCGTGGGCCCGGGCAGAGGCTCCGCCGCCGGCAGCGTGGTGTCATACTGCCTCGAGATAACGGACATAGACCCGATAAAATACAGCCTGTATTTCGAGCGCTTTCTCAACCCCCAGCGAGTGAGCATGCCCGATATTGATATGGACTTCTGCGAACGCAGAAGGGGAGAGGTCATAGACTACGTAAAATCCAAATACGGGGCTGACCGTGTGGCCCAGATAGTCACCTTCAACACACTCAAGGCGAAAAACGCCGTGAGGAACGTGTCAAAGGCCCTGTCATTGAGCTTTGCCGAGGAAAACGAACTGGCCAAGACCATCCCAAATGTGCTGAATATAACCATAGACCAGGCGCTGGAGACCTCAAAGCCCTTAAGGGACATGTACGAAAACGACGAGCGCATACGCCGGGTGGTGGACACCGCACGGGCCATAGAGGACATGCCCAAGGACTCCGGCACCCACGCTGCGGGCGTGGTGATAACCCGGGAGCCGGTGTACAACTATGTGCCGCTGACCCTGTCCAAGAAGGACAACACCATAGCCACGCAGTACGTCATGACCACCCTCGAGGAGCTGGGCCTGCTGAAAATGGACTTTCTCGGCCTGCGGAATCTGACGGTGATAGACGACGCGGTAAAGGAGATAAGGAAAAGGGAGCCGGACTTCTCCATATCAGGGATATCCGAGGAGGACGGCGAGACCTACGACATGCTCTCAGCTGGCAAGACCCTGGGCGTTTTCCAGCTGGAGTCCACAGGCATAACCTCGGTGTGCATGAACATTCGCCCCAGGAGCATAGAGGACATAACAGCTATAATCGCCCTGTACCGACCGGGACCCATGGACTCAATACCCCGCTTTGTGGCGTGCAAAAACGACCCGGGCAAAATCAAATACAAGCACCCCCTGCTGGAGCCCATACTGAACGTGACCTACGGCTGTATAGTGTATCAGGAGCAGGTCATAGACATATTCAGACGGCTGGCCGGCTTTTCTCTGGGACAGGCGGACATGATACGCCGCGCCATGTCCAAAAAGAAGCAGGCGGAGATAATAAAGGAGAGGAAGGCCTTTATCTACGGCGACCCGGAGAGGGATATAGCCGGGGCCGTGGCCAACGGGGTGCCGGAGGACGTGGCGGGCAGTATTTATGACGAGATACTGGACTTCGCCAACTACGCCTTCAACAAGGCCCACGCCGTGGCCTACGCCGTGGTGTGCTACCAGACGGCATACCTGAAATGCCACTATCCCAGGGAATACATGGCCGCGCTCATGAGCTCGGTGCTGGACAGCGCGGAAAAGGTGGCGGAGTACACCGCAGAGTGCAAGGATATGGGCATAAAGCTGCTGCCCCCGGATGTGAATGAGTCCAACGACAGCTTCACCGTATCGGGTCAGAACATAAGATACGGCCTTGTGGCGGTCAAGAATATAGGGCGGGGCTTTATAAAATCCGTCATGGCCGAACGCGGCGAAAACGGGAAATTCAAAAGCTTCGACGACTTCTGTCGGCGCATGTACGGGGCGGAGCTCAACAGGCGAGCCCTTGAGAGCCTGATAAAATGCGGAGGCTTTGACAGCCTGGGCTACAGACGCAGTCAGCTGCTGCGGGTCTGCGGCCTTGTGCTGGAGAGCGTGTCCGAGGAGAGAAAACGAAATCTGGAGGGTCAGATAAACCTTTTCGGCGGCGGCGAGAGCAGCCGGTCCAGGGATACGGTGCTGCCAGATATACCGGAGTTCTCTCTGCGTGAGCTGATGGAGATGGAGCGGGAGGTCACGGGCCTGTACCTGTCCGGACACCCCATGGATGAGTATCGGGACGCGGTGAAAATGGCGGGAGCCCTGTCCATAGGCCGGATAAAGATGTCCTTTGAGGACGGGGATGGGGCCTTCGAGGACGGACAGAAGATGACTGTGGCCGGAGTCATCTCCGCGGTGAAGACCCGGGCCACAAGGAACAACAGTCTGATGTCCTATATAAGCCTTGAGGACTCCACCGGAACCATAGAGCTCGTGGCCTTTCAGCGCGTGCTCGACAGGGACGGGGGCTACATAAGAGAGGGCACGCCGATAATAGCCAACGGAAGGCTCACTTTGAGAGACGACAGGGATCCCCAGATAACCCTGGATGGCTTAAGGCCCCTTACGGACTTCGACCCCATGCCCGGCGAAGAGCGTCAAAAGCCATCCAAGCTCTATGTCCGCATGGCGGATGAGAACGACCCTGTTTTTGAACGCTTAAAGCTCATCCTCATAATGTTCCCCGGCAGGGATCAGCTGATAGTGTATTTCTCGGACAGCAAAAAGCGCGTGGCGACACGCTGCCTCATACATGAGGCCCTTATCGAGGAGCTGAGGGAGATGCTGGGCGATGAGAACGTAGTGCTTAAATAATTATCGGAGGAGCGTATGGAAAGGACAATCAGAGTTACCGGCAGAGGGAAGATATCCGTAAAGCCGGACACGATACAGCTGAGCATAGGCGCGTCGGGCGTGTTTACGGAGTACAGCGAGGCGGTGAAGAGGTCCTCGGAGGACACGGAACTCATAAGAGAGGCAATAGAAAGAGCGGAGCTGGATTCCAAAGAGCTCAAAACCGTCCGTTTCACGGTGGATCCGGAGTACGAAGGCTATCAGGATGAGAACAACAACTGGAAGCAGCGCTTTGTCGGCTATAGGTATCAGCACGGCATGTATATCCGCTTCCCCAACGATAACGATATCCTCGGACGTGTGATGTATGAGCTGTCCGAGTGCCCGGTCAACGTGGATTTTTCCGTTGTCCACACCGTAAAGGACACGGAGGCGGTCAAAAACGCCCTGCTGGGCAAGGCTGTATCCGACTCGAAGGAAAAGGCGGCTGTGCTGGCGCAGGCGGCAACTGTGCGCCTCGGAGATATCGTGAACATAGACTATTCATGGGGCGAGCTTGAGATATACGCGCGACCCATGGGCAAGATGGCCTTAGGCGCGCCCATGATGGATATGGCGAGGGAAAAAAGAAGCCTCGACATCAATATCGAGGCGGAGGACATAGATGTTCAGGATACGGTCACGGTCGTATGG
>JAFRAF010000136.1 GCA_017405545.1 Oscillospiraceae bacterium
ACAGGGTTTTCGCTATGGGATGATTACTCGCTGAGGGGCTGTACGGAAATGGCCTCGGCCATCATCTTCTCAAAGTCATCAACGGTGAGGGTGCTGAGCACGCTGTTGAGAGCGTCGAGAAGCTCAGTGTTACCCTTCTGGACGGAGATGCCCAGGTTGATATCCTCGTCGGATACCTGGAAGTTGTCGTCGGTGTCGGTGAAGTCGAGCAGTACCAGATCGTCATATACGGCGGTGGCGGCCATGGCGGTGGGCATATCGGTGACTACCAGGTCGATGGCGCCGGATCTCAGGGCTACCAGCATGGCGGGAACAGTCTCCTGAGCGGTCTGAATGTCGGCGTCGGGGATCTGAGGCAGGCAGTTGTCATACCAGATGGTGTTGAGCTGAGAGGTGCAGCTGGCGCCCGCCAGATCGGAAAGGCCCTGTGCGTTGGCGTAGTCGGAATCGGCTCTTGCCAGAGTTACGATGGAAGCGTAGTAGTAAGGCTCGGTGAAATCAACGACCTCAAGGCGGTCGGAGGTGATGGACTGGCCGGCGATGACGGCGTCAACGGTGCCGGACTGCAGAGCGGGGATAAGGGCATCCCAGTCGAGCTTTACGATCTCAAGATCGTAGCCCAGCTGCTCACAGATGTACTTGGCCATGATTACGTCGTAGCCGTAGGCAAAGTCAGAGCTGTCGGCGATGGGAACGGCGCCGTTGGAGTCGTCGCCCTGTGCCCAGTTGTAGGGGGCGTAGCCGCACTCGTTGGCGACACGCAGGACAGTTCTCTCGCCCTCGGCGGCAGAGGCATCAGCCTCAGCGGCATCGTCGGTCTGGGCAGCGGCATCGTCAGCGGGGGCGGTGTCGGCGTCGGTGGTTCCGCAGGCACAGAGACTAAGGGCCATCATCAGAACCAGCAAAAGGGTAAGAATTCTTCTCATTTTAGTATCCTCCTAAAAAATATAATTAATAAAAATAAGCCATGACTCAGTGCAGAACTGAAATCATGGCGCAGCAAACAATCGAAAAACGCAGTATTCCGACGGGTCCATGACAGCTCTCCGCAAAGCGACAGTCCATCTGATATTCTCAGATGTCCCGGTTATCAGCAACTCAGGTATACCGCTGACACCTCGGCAGCATCTCCTTTCATTTCCACGATAACCTGTCGTTTTGACGGAAACTACTCTTATCAGCCGCACCTCTGTCATAACCATATGAAATTGTGTTCATTATACTCCCAAATTAAAATTTGTCAACGCTTTTTTGGGTCAAAACAAACTTTTTGCCATTACGCCCCTTTTTTGCGCTTTAACTCGAAAAAAATTGTCTACTTTACAATAGCATTATCCGCTGATTTAAGCTATAATATATAATGTGTAAACATACTACATACTACATTAGTTCCGTATTTTGTTTTCCTAATGCACATTAGGGCAGTATTTGCGGAAGCAATTGCGGTATCAGAATACAATTGGAAAAAACTATTCACGCGAGCATTTCTGCCTAAAGGAGGTGTCGTTGTCATGCGGGAAATCGGCTGTGACGAAATCATATCCTGTGTTGAGCGCCTTTGCATCAAAAGCGCCACCGTGCTTCCCTGCGATCTCAGACAGCTCATTGAAAGCGCCCGTGAGACAGAGAGCTCCGTGCCGGGAAGAGACGCCCTTGCCGACATAATCGACAACTATCATATCGCCGAAGAACAGGGCGTCCCCATATGCCAGGATACAGGCATGGCGGTTGTTTTTTTAGAGCTTGGCCAGGATGTGCACATCACCGGCGGCAGCCTTACGGGCGCCATAAACGAGGGCGTGCGCCGGGGCTACGACAAGGGACTGCTTAGGAAATCCATCGTTTCAGACCCCCTGCGCAGGACCAATACCGGGGACAATACCCCCGCGGTTATACATATTGATATAGTTGAGGGTGAAAAGCTGCACATCACCCTGGCCCCCAAGGGCTTCGGCAGTGAGAACATGAGCGCTGCAAAGCTCCTCACCCCCGCCGAGGGGCGAAAGGGCGTTGAGGATTTCATTGTCTCAGTGGTGGACAGCGCCGGGGCCCGCCCCTGTCCCCCCATCATTGTAGGCGTGGGACTGGGCGGCACAATCGAGAAGGCCGCCATACTGGCGAAAAAGGCCCTCGCCCGCCCCGTAGGTAAATCAAACCCCGACCCCTATTATGCGGAGATGGAAAGCGGCCTGCTGGAGCGTATAAACATGCTGGGCATAGGTCCTCAGGGCTTCGGAGGAAAGCACACGGCCCTCAAGGTCGCGATAGAGTTCTTCCCCACCCATATCGCAGGGCTTCCCTGTGTCGTCAACATAGGCTGTCATGCCACGCGCCACGCTGACGAGACAATATGACGGCTTTCCGCTTTGCTTTTTCGATAAATATATTGTATAATCAAGGTTGGTTTAAAACCAGATTATTTCCGCAGTTATAAGGCGGCTGCGTTTCTGCTTTGCAGCTTACATTCGATATGAAAGGATACAGAATGCCATGTACAAGATAGTACGAAAGAGAGAGCTAAACTCCATCGTTACATATATGGAGATCGAGGCGCCGTTCGTCGCACGCAAGGCAAAGGCCGGACAGTTTATCATCTTTCGCGTAGACGATAAGTCCGAGCGCGTCCCCCTCACCATAGCCGGTTATGACAGGGAAAACGGCACAGTATCCATTATCTTCCAGAAGGTCGGTCTCTCCACAAAGCTCCTCGGAGCAAAAAACGAAGGCGAATACATTCAGGACTTTGTGGGGCCTCTCGGCAATCCCACCGACATAGAGGGGAAAAAGAAGGTCTGCGTGGTCGGCGGCGGAGTAGGCTGCGCCATAGCCTATCCCTCCGCAAAAGCATTCAAGGAGATCGGAGTCGAGACAGACGTCATTATAGGCTTCCGCAACAGGGATGTCGTCATTCTGGAAGAGGAGTTCAAGGCGGCCTCCGATAAATTGTATCTCATGACCGACGACGGAAGCTACGGCGAGCACGGTTTTGTCACTGACAAGCTGAAATCCCTGCTTGAGTCCGGCGAGAAATACGATGAGATTCTGGCGGTAGGTCCCCTGCCCATGCTGAAATTTGTATCTATGACTACCAAGCCCTTCGGGGTGAAGACCATCGTCTCGGTAGCTCCCATAATGGTGGACGGCACCGGAATGTGCGGCAGCTGCCGCGTGACCGTGGCCGGCGAAATGAAATTCGCCTGCGTCGACGGCCCTGAATTTGACGGACATCAGGTGGATTTTGATGAACTGATAAAGCGCAACAGTCTCTATAAAGATCTTGAGAGCGAAAAGCACAAGGACCACATATGCAGAATGCAGAAAATGGCCGATGAACTCATAAAGTAAAGGGAGACTTAAGAAATGTTTAATGTACAGGATAAAAAGACACCGATGCCTGAACAGGACCCCGAGGTCCGAAATAGCAATTTTGAAGAAGTCGCGATGGGATATACAGCCGAAATGGCTATCAACGAGGCCAAGCGCTGCGTCCAGTGCAGAAAGCCCCGCTGCGTTATGGGCTGCCCCGTCAATATAAAAATCCCCGCGTTTATCGCCAAGGTCGCCGAAGGCGATTTCGAGGCGGCGTATAATATTATAAACAGGACCAACACCCTCTCCGCTATCTCCGGCAGGGTCTGCCCGCAGGAGACTCAGTGCGAGTCAAGATGCGCCCGCGGCATCAAGGGCGAGCCCGTAGCAATCGGCCGGCTTGAGCGCTTTGTATCCGACTGGTACCGTGATAATGTGAATAAAATGCCCGAGAAGGTGCCCTCAAACGGCAACAAGATTGCCGTGGTGGGCTCAGGCCCCTCAGGCCTAAGCTGCGCTTCGGAGCTGGCCAAGAGAGGCTATGAGGTGACTATTTTTGAGGCTCTGCACACCCCCGGCGGGGTTCTCGTATACGGCATACCCGAGTTCCGTCTGCCCAAGGTAATAGTTGCAAACGAGATTGAAAAGCTGAAAAATCAGGGCGTGGAAATCATGACAAACATGGTTATCGGCCGTGTCCTGTCCATAGACGAGCTTTTTGAGATGGACTACAAGGCGGTTTATATCGCCTCAGGCGCCGGTCTGCCCATATTCCTGCGCATACCCGGCGCATCTTTAAACGAGGTCTCCTCCGCCAACGAGTATTTAACGCGCATCAATCTGATGAAGGCCTATAGGGACGAGAGCGATACCCCCATAATGTCCGGACGAATAGTGATTATCGTAGGCGGCGGAAACGTGGCCATGGACGCCGCCCGCAGTGCAAAGCGTCTGGGCGCCTCAAAGGTCTATGTGCTCTACCACCGCGGTGAAGCGGAGATGACCGCCCGTCTTGATGAGCAGCTGCACGCAAAGGAGGAGGGCATCATATTCGTAACCCGTGCGGATCCCGTCGAGATACTCGGCGACGCCGACGGCTCTGTATGCGCCGTAAGATGCATCAGAACCCTTTCCGGCGAGCCCGACAAAACAGGACGCCGTCATCCTGTCCCCGTGCCCGGCTCCGAGTTCCTTATGAAGGCAGACTCCGTCATCCTCTGTCTGGGCACCACCCCCAACTCCCTGATCTGCAAGACCACCCCCGGTCTTGAGGCCACCAAGAAGGGCCTTCTCGTTGTTGACGACACGGGTATGACCTCCAGAGAGAATGTGTTCGCGGGAGGCGACGCCGTCACGGGAAGCGCAACGGTTATAATGGCCATGGGCGCAGGCAAAAAGGCGGCTGAGGCCATAGACATAAAGCTCAGGATGAAGCAGGGGCTCTGCTGATACCCGCAGTACTGATCATCCGTCAAACCAATATCTTATATGAATCTCTGACAGAAAGAACCTGTCAGAGATTTTTTCTATGTCCGACATAGGTGCGCATTGAATATTTAATATATAAACTATTTAAATTTTTAGATATTTTTATAAAAAACACTTCCAAAACGCCCTTCCCTGTGTTATAATACAGACAGGGAAGGATTCCCGTCATACATGAAAGGGGCTGAACACAATGCGGTTTACTTTCACAGAGAAAAAAGTAAAGGTGTCTGATGATCTCCGCGCGTACTCGGAGAAGAAGATCAGCAAGCTCGACAGGTTTTTCAAATCCGAAGCTGATGCTTTCGTTACATTCACTATCGAGCGTGGACGTCACATCGCTGAGGTGACTATCAAAAGCCAGGGTATGTTCTACCGCGTATCCGAATCCACCAGCGACATGTACGCCTCTATCGACTCCGCTGTAGCGGCGATCGAGCGTCAGATCCGCAAAAACAAGACCAGACTTGAGAAGAAGCTGCGCGACGGAGCGTTTGAGCGGGAAATCAAATCTGAAATCGCTCCGGAGGAAGAGCCGGAGGAAGAAGATTTCCGGGTCGTCCGAGTCAAGCACTTCGACATCAAGCCGATGACAACCGAAGAGGCCATTTTACAGATGAACCTGTTGGGCCACGAGTTCTTCGTATTCAAGAACGAAGACGCGGGAGGCGCCTTTGCCACGGTTTACAAACGTAAAAATGGCGGATATGGACTTATAGATTCAAGTGAAGAATGATAGAAGGAATGTCCAATATTCAATATTGGACATTCCTTTTTATTATATTTTTCCAGCAGCAGAGCAACCCAGGTCCTATTTGTCAAAGAAGGGAGAGAAATAATGGAACAAAATTACAGTTACATGAACGGGATAGTCCACAATGTGCAAAATGTTCATGTGGGTGATGAGATGTACGTCAATCTGGATGTTCGCGTTCAGGACGACATCAGGCATCTCATCCAAGACGATATCCAGGAGGAAGTAGGACACCACATTCAGGTAACGCTCCCAAGCAGCTACTGCAAGCAGTTTGAGGTCAACGACGCCGTTGAGATGAAAATCGACGAAGACGGATTCCTTGCGGATATATGCAAGGTAGGTCCACAGGTGAGAAACGCGCTGATTTCCGGCATGTTAAAGCACGAATCATTTAACAACATGGATTTCAACATTGTCAGGATAAAGCACTTCGATATCCTGCCCATGTCCCCGGAGGAAGCAATATTGCAGATGAATCTGCTGGATCACGACTTTTTCGTCTTTAATAATTCGGAAGGGAACAATACGTTCACGGTTTTGTACAAGCGCAGAAGCGGCGGATACGGTCTGATAGCTTCTAATACTTAAAACCCGTTAAATCATAATATTTAAGATTACTTCAGGGTAACCGTCAATGCCCTTTGGTATATAAGCGAAAACATATTTTAAAACCATTTATTAAAAGGAGAGCGTGGAAAATGAATAGAGAATACAGCTACATGAACGGAATTATACACAACATTCAGAATGTCCAGGTCGGAGATAAGACCTATGTGAATCTCAATGTTCGTGTTCAGGACGATATGAGACATCTTTTACAGGATCATATGAGGCAGGATGTAGTGCATCACATTCAGGTCAGCCTTCCGTCAAGCTACCTGAAGGAGTTTTCGGTCAACGACGCCGTTGAGATGAAGATCGACAAGGATGGCTTTCTCGCAGATATAAGAGAAATCGGACCGCAGATCCAGAAGACTCTTCTACGCGGGGTCATCAAGCACGAGTGTTACAGGGGCGCAAGAATCTGATTTCCTCCCCGGCCGTTTAACTAAATAGATAGATACAAAAGGCACTGTTATCAAAGACAGTGTCTTTTGTAATCGCATGAACCGGAGTTCATGGCGCCAACAGATTTTACCAATATAAAACGGGATACAGAGCAAATAATAGTTCTGCAAAAGGAAAAAGAGGCTTGCAAAATAAAGCCTTCTTCGAAGGAGGAACTATGAAAAGAACTTTGGTACTTCTGTTTTCGCTCATCATGGCGCTGGGTCTCCTCACAGCCTGTACGCACCGCATTGACGATGAGATAATTGACCGCCCTGCGGACAACAATTCACTCATCGATGAGGCAATAGACGAGGCAGCCGACAATGACGAAGACAGGGACAGCGTCATTCCAGGCAACAACTCCGACAGGGGCGCGAACGGCGGTCTGGACAACGGCGTGACCGGCCCCGCAGATGATAACAATATCGACGGAAACCGTGCAGCCGAGAACAACGTTAAAGGAAACAATGCCAATGGCGGCAGCACCGCAAACGGCAGTGACGGAAACGGCAACAACGGCTTCAACCCGAACATCAACGACAAAAACGACCAGCAGTCCGATGTTCAGCCCAATCAGAACGGTTACAGCGGCGGGAACAAGCCCGGCAGCACGGGCAGCACAGAGTCCGGCAGCGGCAACAAGTCAGACGGCGGCGCCCAAAGCAAAAACAGCAGCGGCAATTCCTGAGTATGGGCATACTAAAACAGCGGGAGGTATAATATACCGTCCCGCTGTTATTTTTCAGCCCAGTGCTGATATTCTATTTTGCTCCGAACTTGGAAATGAGAATGGAGCAGCGCTTGTAAACCAGGAATGTGATAATTCCGTTCACGCCCAGCTTGATAAGGTTAAACGGAATTATAACAGGCAGCAGCATACCCTTTACCGCGCTGGCAGGCACACCCATGAATATAGGCGTGATAACCATATTGGCGCCCGCCATAACTATGACAGCACAGATAACGCCAATCACGAGGGCCAGGGCAGCTCCCTTTTTGGTCTTGAGCTTCTTATAAATACACGCGGCGACGAGTACATATACGCCGGTAGCGATTATATGCATGATGATTCCGTATATGCCGCTGGCGGCGCTGACGGTAAAGCCCTGGATTATTGAAGCCACAATGGCAATACATATGCCTGCAACAGGACCGAAGGCAAAGGCGCCTATCAGGACCGGGATGTCCGCCGGGTCATACTCCAGGAACGGAGCCGCGGGGAATATGGGGAAATGTATTATCGCCACGAAGACTATGGACAGGGCCGCCAGAACGGCCATCATGACCAGTCGCTTTGTTCCGCTCACGGGTTTGCTGCCGCCTGTGTTTTTTTCCTGTGTGTTTTGATTTGTCTCTTGCATCTTGCCTACCTCCTAAAAAATAAGCATCTGAAAAACATGTCTTTCAGATGCAGCAGCGGAATACTCCGCAAGAAGGAGGCCCATATCAGATATAAAAGCAAATAAACCATTTGCCTGATATGTATCCCATACGCCTTCTTCCATCCAGACTTTGACTGTCGGTACCGGAGTTTAACCGGTTCAACGCGCTAGCGCTCGCGGACTATACCGCCGATCGGGAATTCCACCCTGCCCTGAAGACATCATTATTCAAATGTATAACTATGATAACACAGGCGGATAGCATGTGCAATGCTTTTTGACAAAAAAGATTTGATTTGTTAGAATGTACAAGAGTTTATAACTGCCATGAGGTGATGACTATGGAGAGGGCGCTGACATGCTGCTTTACAGGCCACAGGCCGGTGAAACTGCCCTGGGGATATGACGAGGACGACCCGAGATGTATTGCACTCAAGCGCAAGATTTCCGATGTGATAGATTCCCTCTACTGCTCCGGCATACGCCACTTCATATCCGGCATGGCGGAGGGCTGCGATCTGTATTTCGCGGAGGCGGTCATAGCTTACCGGACAGAGCATGAGGACGTCACACTCGAGGCCGCAGTCCCCTTCCGCGGTCAGGCCTCCCGCTGGTCCTTCAGCCAGCGTATGCGCTACGACAGGCTCATATCCCTGTGCGACAGTGTCAAATGCATGCAGGAGGAGTACAGCCGAAGCTGCATGCTGATTCGCAACCGCTACATGGTGGACCGCTCCTCGGTGCTGCTGGCCATATATGACCAGACTCCCGGCGGCACAAGGCACACCCTCGACTATGCCGCAAAAAAGAATCTCGAGATAATAATCATACAGACATAAGGCCGCGGCATTAAACCCACACAGTATGAAAGACAGACCTCTCCGGTGCTCATTCTGCCTCTCCGGGCGTACTTCACAAGGGCGTCCATCACCAGCTTTTCAGCCCGTGCCCTGTCCTCCTTCTCCACGCCGAAGAGGCCCACCAGTTTCTTTGCCGTCTCCGCCGCCGCCCTGTGGGGCTTGGCGGTTTTCTTTTTGCCCTTTTTCCTCTCGGCCTTCTCCGCGGCCTCGGCGGCTTTCACGGCCTCCTGGGCGCTGCCCCTGCCCTTGCCGTCGTCCTCTATGGGGTCGGCGTAGGGCGCCGGTTTTGCCTCCGGTTTCTCGGCCTTGGCCTGGCTTTTGGCTTTTTTCGGCTTCGCCGCCGTCCGCTTCTCCTGCTCAGTTTCCATGGCACGGAGCTCCGCCCTCAGGGTCTCCAGCTTCCGCGCCTGTCCCGGGTTCGCCTCGCCGCCGCCTATAAGGTTTTCGATGTCCTCTATCTGGCGCCGCTTCTCCCGAATATTGTTCTTCAGGGTCTGGTCGCTGACCCTCGCCGCCGCGCTGGCCCGCTTCTCATACGCCTCCCGGGCGATGTCGCCGGCACGCTCTCTGGCCAGCTGTTCCTTTGCCTCGTGCCCCGCGGCCTTCGGTGTGGGGAGCGCGTCCTCCTCGGAAGCGG
>JAFRAF010000137.1 GCA_017405545.1 Oscillospiraceae bacterium
AAGTGCACCGTCTTTTCTGACTCCGAAGCGTCGCTTGGTTTTTTCCATAGAAATCTCCATTCTGCCGTCCCGCGCACGCGCGGGAAAAGCCCCCCTCAGGGTATGTTCTTTACTTCCACAGCTTTCTCTTGGGAAGCTCTTCTCCCAGCCGGAACTGAGCCGACGTAAGCTTCCCTGTCTGGCAAGTATAGCATGCTTTATTTCAATTTGTAGTTACAAATTGTAGCTAAAAGCGGGTTTTTGTAAAAAAATCTTAACACCGTCGGTTCATGCCCCGATATTTGCAGGGCATCCCTTCAAAGCTTGGCCCGGCGCAGTTCCTCTCATCGCTGACATCGACGACATTCGATCTCGCGTTGATGATATCCCCCGCGTCGGCAAAGAGACTTGCCAAACACATGGGCCGGGTTTATAATTTTCCTGCCGGCAAATGCGCCGGACTACTGACGAAAGCGGGACTGAGCATGAAATTCTCTCAGATGACATACGCCCGTCCGGACGCGGACGCGATTAAACTCGAACTTGAAAGGCTGACCGGGGAATTTGCCTCGGCGGAGGACTTTGAGGCCGCCGACGCTCTTTTCCTGAAAAAGGAACGGCTGATGGACGACTGGTCTACCATGCACACTCTGGCCCAGATACGCCACGACATCGACACGAGGGAGGAGTTCTACAGCGGTGAGGTGGACTTCTTCGACGAAACGGGTCCGGAGCTGGAGGAGCACTGCAACCGCTGGACAAAGGCCCTCCTCGCAAGCTCCTTCCGGGGCCGTTTTCAGGAAAAATACGGGGAAATACTCTTCATAAACGCGGAACTGGAGCTCAAGTGCTTTTCTCCGGAGATAATACCCGAGCTCAAGCGCGAAAACGCCCTGACCACCGAGTACGCAAAGCTCCTGGCCTCGGCAAGAATTCCTTTTGAGGGGGGCGAGTACACTATTGCCCAGATGGGTCCCTTCAAGCTGGACCCGGACGATGACCGCAGGCTGGCCGCGTGGAAGGCCGAGGCGGGCTTTTACAAGGCAAATCAGCCCCGCCTTGACGGGATATACGACGAGCTGGTGCATCTGCGGGACAGCATGGGCAAAAAGCTGGGTTTTGAGGACTTCACCGGTCTGGGTTACTGCCGCATGGGCCGCAGCTGCTGGGATATACAGGACGTGGAGCGCTTCCGTGCCGCCGTCGTGAAGCACCTCGTCCCCGTGGCGGACAAGATATACAGAAGGCAGGCCCGGCGGCTTGGCAGAGAATACCCCATGAGCTTTGCCGACAACGCCCTTGAGTTCCGCAGCGGCAACCCCAAGCCCGCCGGGGGCCCGGAGGATATACTGGCCCAGGGCAGACGCTTTTACCACGAGCTCAGCCCCGAGACCGCCGAGTTTATCGACTATATGCTCGACAATGAGCTGATGGACGTGCTCTCCCGCCCCGGCAAAGCGGGGGGAGGCTACTGCACCGATATAAGCGGCTACAACTCTCCCTTTATCTTCGCCAACTTCAACGGCACCTCCGGGGACGTGGAGGTCATAACCCACGAGGCGGGCCACGCCTTTGCCCTGTTCCGCTCACGCATGCTCATACCGGCGGAGCTCCGCTGGCCCTCCAGCGAGGCCTGCGAGGTTCACTCCATGTCCATGGAGTTCTTCTCGTGGCCCTGGGCCGAGGGCTTTTTCGGACCCGACGCCCGCAAGTTCCGATATACGCACCTGTCCGGCGCTCTGACCTTCATCCCCTACGGCACAATGGTGGACCACTTCCAGCACGAGGTCTACGCCCATCCGGACATGAGCCCCGCCGACCGGCACGCCCTGTGGAAAAGGCTGCTGGGCGTATACATGCCCTGGATGCGGCTGGACGGGGATATCCCCTTCTACGCCGAGGGGCAGGGCTGGCAGAGACAACTTCACATCTATGAGATACCCTTCTACTACATCGACTACTGCCTGGCCCAGGCCGTGGCCCTGCAGTTCTGGGCCAGATCCCAGGAGGATCAGAAGGCCGCATGGGAGACATATATGGCGTATGTGGCCCCCGGCGGGACACTGAACTTCCTGCAGCTGCTGGACGCCGCCGGACTGGCCAGTCCCTTCGGCGACAGCGGCCTGGTGGAGGTGTGCAAGGCCGCGGACAGATGGCTCAGCGAGTATGACTTAAGCGGCATAGAATAACAAAGCGTCTCATAAAAAGCCAACGCCGGGAGGAAAACCTCCCGGCGTTTTCGCGCTTTGTTCTGTTTTACGCCTCGGGGCGGACGAACTCGTTGTCCCAGTCGTACTCACTGTGCTCGTCGTGCCAGATGAGCACATCCTTATCGTCCTCGATCTTCCACGCCATGGTGCCGGCACCGTTCTCAAACACGGTCTCGGAGGTCACATTGCCGCCTTCATCGGCTGTCTCGTCCACGCATACGCAGTCGGAATAGCTCCAGGTCTCGGTGTCGGGATCGTATATGCCGGTGAAGTTCCAAACGCGTCTCTCAAAGGCGCTGGAGCCCCAGGAGACCTCCATGACATAGCCGTTTTCATCCTCCGAAGTCACTGTGAGCGAGGCACGGCCGCTGACATGGTCCTGCCAGTCCCCCAGCACATCGGGATAATAGGGCTCGCCGTCGATGTAGCCGTCGTCCTCTTCGGCTTCCGTTGTCTCAGCAGCGTCTGTCTCGGCGGCGTCTGTCTCGGCCGCGTCAGCCTCGGCGGCGTCTGTGTCGGCGGTTTCGGCCTCGGCGGCGTCTGTCCCGGCGGTTTCGGCCTGGGCGGCCGGTTCGGCGGAGCTGTCGTCGCTGCTGTCGCAGGCGGCGAACACGAATACCATCGCCAGAGCGAGCAGAATAATCAGTATATTTTTCATTATTATCCTCCGGTAAATCATTATTTCGGCAGTCTCCCCACGCAGAGGCGGGGCCCTGCCGGACTGCCCACACGATACTATACCAAAGCCGTGGAAAATGCAAGCGTAAACGAGTGAATATTCTGAAAACTGTTTTTTCCTCTCCACACTCCCGCGGCTGTGTTCGAGTCCAGTGCGCGGAGCTCAGCGGCTGAAGTCGTAGCTTATCACCTGCCGCCCGACGTCCACCTCAGCCCAAACGCCGAAGGGTATGATGCAGCGGGGCATGGCGTGGCCTACGTTCAGATTGCACACTATGGGCAGGTTGGGCTCATCGACGACCTCTCTGAGCAGTTTTTTGTACTCCGCGTCGTGGCATTCGTCCATGGGCTTGCCCACCAGCACGCCCGACACCGCGCCGAACACTCCCGCGTCTTTCAGGGCTTTCAGGGCCCGCTCGTACTTCTCCGGGGGCATCTTCTCCTCGCTGGATTCCAGCAGGAGTATCCTGCCCCGCCACTCCTCAGCCGTGGGGAACAGGCCGTACTTGGCGCACAGGGCCGGCATGTCGCCGTAGCGGCCCGGGTCGAAGATGTCGAACATGGAATCTATGCAGCCGCCCAGTATCCTGCCGGAAAAGCGCCCGCTGCCCTGCAGCAGCTCAAAGCCCCCGTTGGGGTGGGACACGGGGACCGTGCCGATCCGTGCCGCGCCGAAATCGCTGCGCCCCTCGTACCAGAGCTCGCTGGGGACCGTACAGCTTATCTGTCCGGTGGTGATGAGCTCCTGAAAATATGCCTTCGTGTAGGGCAGCATGTCCCTGTCCAGCTCGCATATATCCGACAGGAAGGCCTGACCGTAGAAGGTCCTCATGCCCGCCCTGTGGAGCATCAGATGGTTTATGGTCGTGTCGGAAAAGCCCAGGAATATCTTATCCCTCGGGGCATTTTTCAGCTCGTCATTGTCTAAGAGATACGACAGCAGGCGGTAGGTGTCGTCCCCGCCTATGGCCGTCATAATCCTGTCCGTCTCCGGGTCTTGGAGGGCCGTCAGCAGATCCTCGGCCCGCTTGTCCGGGTGGTCGTTCACGTATTCTATGCCCTTCAGGGCATGGGGGGCGAATTTCACCTTCAGGCCGAAGTCCTCCAGCCGCTTCACCCCTATATCCAGCTCGTGCTTTACAAAGTCCTCGCCCAGCACCCCGCTGGACAGGCTCACGATGGTAATTGTCTTTATCACAGCCGCTCCCTCCCTGTATACAGCACGCTTTTATGTGTCAAGAGTATAGAAAGACAGCGTGTCGCTGTCCGAGTCGTACAGGCCGATAGTGAAGTTGTAAGACGGGCGGCTCAGCAGCTCCGGCCCGGCGGTTACGCCCTCCGACTGCCTGTCGACAAGCATATAATACCCCCTGTCCGCCGGGGGCACAAGGGCATTGCCCTCCCCGTCCGACACAAGGGGCGCCACGGAATACGTCTCCCCCTCTCCTCCGTAGAGCAGGGCAAAAGCCGTCTCGCTCGGGGGCAGGGGCTCCCAGCGCGGGTCTGCCTGGATCTGTTTCAGCACCGAGTCGTCGGAAAAGCGTATAACCGCATAGCGGCTCCCCTCCTAGGGAAAGCCTCCCCGGTCGTCCGTATAGCTTATCAGCTCGCCGCCGGAAATGTCTAAGCCCAGCTCCTTTGAAATATCCTTCTCCGGCCCTCCGTCGCCACAGGCGGCCAGCAGGAGCACAAGGAGGGCGGCAAGTATGATCGTAGCTTTTCTCATGCACGTCTCCTTTTATTTACTGCTCTGTATCACGGCAAGTATATCACTTTTTCAGCCGCTCCACAAGGCAGGGGCGCTATGCCTCAGACGCAAAAACAGGCGCGGCGAAAGCCGCACCTGTTTTCAGATTTAAAGATAGCTTCGCGTCCTCTCGCCGGGAGGCTTAGGGCATAACATCCTCGCCGGGAGCCGAGTTTGCGTCCGACCACTCCTTTTCAAGGGCCGGCCAGTCGCGCATCTCCTTGATAGCGACCCAGGTCTCGTACTCATCGCCCATGGTGTAGGTGTGGCTGTTGGAGGCCTCCTGCACGATGGCGTAGTACCAGGCGTCCGTATCGGCGTTGTCGGGCCACTTCTGCATGTCGTCCAGCAGATGGTCCTTGTCCGGGGCCCTCTGCAGGAGGCGGTTGATGATGGCCATGGTCTCGGCTCTGGTGATGGGCTGGGCGGGTCTGAAGGTGCCGTCCTCATAGCCGTTTATCAGATTGCCGTCGGCCGCGATGTTGATGAACTCTCTGGCCCAGGAGTCGGCGATGTCGGAGAACCGGTCGTCCCCGTTGTAGCCGTTTCCGGCGCTGTCCAGGAATCGGGCCGCCATAGTGGCCAGTTCCGCTCTTGTTATGGGCTCGGAGGGTCTGAAGGTCCCGTCGGGATAGCCTGAGAGTATGCCGCCGTTGGCCAGGGTGGACACGGCGTTATTGAACCAGTTGGCACTCTCCACGTCGCTGAAATCGTTCTCCGTGCTCCAGATCTCCTGGCGGCTCTTGTCGGTGAGCAGACGGAAGAGGATGGTGGCCACCTCGGCTCTGGTGATGTTCTCCTGTGGCTTTACGGTGCCGTCCGGATAACCCACCACATAGCCGTAGTGGTTCTCCTTATCCAGCTCGGGGGGAGTGGGAGGAGGAGTGGGCGTGTCGCCGCCGCCACTGCCGCCGGACTTGGTGTAGGTGTTCACGAATGCCGCCGGATCAACGGTCTCTGCCGTGCCGTCGCCCTCGTCGGGGACACCCTCCTCCACCATTTCATTGGCGTTAACTATGTACATTTTTCCGTCCACGCCGAAGCCTATGTAGTAAACTGTGTCGTCATATGTCCAGTTGGCCGCGCCGTCATTGACTTCTTTGAGGTAGAAACCTTTGTGCAGCTCATCGATGAGATTGTCGCCGATGGTGAGCTTTATGACGCCCTCGTAGACGTTCACGCCGCTGGTGGCTATCTGATTGCCCTCTACGGTAATATCCTCGTCCTTAATCGCTGCGTCAAAATCAAAGAGCTCGAAATTGAAGGTCGCCGCGCCGGGAGCTTTGGAGCCGCCCTTCTTGACTTCCTTTGTAATGGGTATCTCTATGGTCACGGGGGTAATGGGCTTTGTAAACGTCACCTCTGGCACTTCGAATTCTTCACTGCCCGTTTTGCCGTCGGTGCTTGTATAGCTCAGCACCGCCGACTCGTTCGTCTCATAGGGCTCCGTTGTGCCGGGCTTCTGGGCGGCAACGGCGTCGTCAGTCAGGCGCACATCGTATGAAATCGTGATGGGCTTCGCGTTTTCAATCTTTACCTTTATATCGACCGTGAACTGCTCGCTGTCACCGGGGGTATAGGTGATCTCGTATGCGTAATCAGTATCCTCAGCAGAGGCCTTGAAGCCCCACTTATTATCACTGATCGTTTCCCCGGTCAGCGTGTCCTCTCCGAGGGTGAAGGTGAAGGGGCAGGCGCCCTCGGACACGACCAGATCAAAATCCTCGCCTATCTTGTCCACCAGCGTACCGGAGGCGATGAGATAGCGAATGCTGTTGTCGACATCATCAAACAGTGACGCAACTCTCGTGATATCCGCATCGGAAACAGGGGATGTCTTCGATTTCTGATCGATCTGGATGCCGATATCACTGTTCTCTGCTATCCAATGCGTGAAGGATCCTCCGATGTGAGTACCTCCGCCGGAGCCTGTATTATACACGCCGATAACCGCAGTATTATAATTCTTGTTAATGACACTGTCCCAATAGTGGCCGGCCAGATAGAGTGCCTTTTGAAAACCGTCGGGATGCAGCAGCCAGAACGCCTCATTAACTTTGGCAGTATCATAAGTATAGTCGCCTGTTTCGGCATCCTGTACAACCTCATATGGATTCAATTGCAGATAGTTTATATCTTTCCAGAAAGTGTTTTCATCCGGAGTAAACTTATAATAAGTATTAAGTGCGTTAAATACGCCTTTAAAGAGCGCTGGGTCGTTTTTTGTCGCTATCTGCGTGACCGTCCCGTCTCCAGTCGTGGGATTTCCGGTGAAAGTATA
>JAFRAF010000138.1 GCA_017405545.1 Oscillospiraceae bacterium
AAGCTCTTCGTCAGTGCCCGGCTTTACTATCTTATAGTATGTATCAGCGAACGGGATGCCGATGCTGCCCTCCTTATACATCTGCGGAGGAGTCAGGCATGACGCCGTTACGCACTCAGTTGTTCCGTAACCTTCACGCACCTGGATCTTCGCCTTGTGATCGTAAAGGAAGGTATCGAACTTTTTCTTGAGCTCGATCGAGAGCGAGTCGCCGCCCGAGAATACTCCCTTGAGGCAGGACAGATCCGCGCCGTTCATCGACGGCAGTCTCAGCAGCGCCTCATAGAGAGTCGGAACGCCCGCGATGAAGTTGCATCTGTACTTGGTGATCAGCTTGGCGTAGCTCTTCGGTGTGAATCTCGGTACGAGCACGCATCTGCCGCCCTGGGCCAGCATGGAATGTATGCAAACGCCCAGGCCGAAGCCGTGGAACAGGGGCATGGCGGACAGCATCTTGTCACCGGGCCTGTACATGGGGTTGGTGGCGACTATCTGCTGGCTGAGGGCGTTGAAGTTGAGATTCGTCAGCAGTATGCCCTTTGTTGTGCCCGTAGTGCCGCCTGAGTAGAGTATTACCGCCGGGTCGGTGGCCTTTCTCTTCACTTTATACTTCCATGAGCAGTACTTGCCCAGCTGCATGAATTCCTTCCAGCGGAATACGGGGGCGTCGTCGGGTATGCGCTCAATCTTCCGGCCCTCCGTGAGCATGTAGCCGGCCTTAACCGGCTTTGAGAGCTCGTCTCTTATGCTGGCAAGAATTATGTTAACCACACAGGTGTTCTGTCTTACGGCCTCGAGAGTGTGATAGAACTGGTCCAGAGTAACGACCGTGCCGCTGTTGGACTCGTTTACATAGAACTCTATCTCCTTCTCGGCGGACAGGGGGTGTATCATGTTGGCTATGCCGCCCACCAGGTTGACCGCATAGAATATGAATATGGCCTGGGGGCAGTTGGGCATGGCTATGGTGACCCTGTCGCCGGGACGGACGCCTATGGTCTTAAGTGATCTGGCGCAGCGCTCTATCTGCATGATCATCTGCTTGTAGCTGGTGGACTTACCCATAAAGTCGAAGGCTATGCCGTTGGGGTACTTCTGGGCCGAGGCCTCCACCGCCTCAAACATGGTGCCCTGGAAATAATCCAGATGGGCCGGTACTTCGCCCAGGTTCTTTATCCAGGGGGTCTTCGCCGTTATTGCGGCAGCGTTTTCCTGCGTCTGTGTCGTCTCGTTTTCCACTGTGTTTATGATTTCGCTTTCCATCAGTATTCCACCTCTTCATTCAGGGGCAGCTCCAGCAGCTGCGGGTTTTCAAGCAGTTTTTTCACCAGGCGCACGGTCTTGGAGTAATAGTATCCGTCGGCCAGCCTCTCGTCTATAGTCAGGCCCAGATCCACCGAATCGCGCATGGTCATATTGCCCTGCTCGTCAAAGAAGGGCCTAATTTTCCGCTCTCCTATGGCCACAAACAGGGAGTTCGTGCCCCAATTGGTCAGGTGGTGATATCCGGATTTAAGCTTTATCGAGCCCAGATTGGTGAGCACCACGGATGCATAGTACGGGTCCGTGGCGATGAGAAAGTTGGGCACCTTCCCGTGCACGTCCAGAAATCGTATTATGTCCACGAGGAGCTTTGTCAGCCAGCGGGGCAACTTGCTGAGGAAGTCCATGCTCTCCGTGGAGCTGTCGCCCTCGCCCGCCCTCGACTGGGTGATGATCTTCTCTATCTGTCCGTGTATGCTGTCCAGCGTGTCCTCGTCCTTCATGTGCAGGAAGGCCAGCGCCTCCTCCGCTGAATCGGTGAACTGCTTCTTCACCACAAAGGCGGCGGACACCTCGTTCCTCTGATAGAGGTTCCTGTTTGCGATGAATCTGTTCATCTTCGGGCGGAGGGTAACCGCCTTCACCACAGCCGTCACGATTATCTGGAACATATTGTACTTGTATTTGTCGCCTATGTCCCTGTTCTTTTCCTCAAGATATGCGTTTATATTCGTCAGGTCTATCCGCTCGGAGATAAATGCCTCATTGTCACAGCGGTTCGG